>NZ_JBIQNC010000051.1:0-21739 GCF_044462705.1 Xenophilus sp. | reverse complement strand
GGCCTGGACCTGGACCGGCTGGACCTGGACTGCACGCACTACGAACCCGCGCCCGAGCTGCTGGCGGCGCGGTTCGACGAGGCGCCCGTCACCGAGGTGCTGACCAGCCGCCTGCTCAAGAGCAACTGCCGCGTGACCGGCCAGCCCGACTGGGGCAGCGTGCAGGTGCGCTACAGCGGCCCGCCGATCGACCAGGCGGGCCTGCTGCGCTACATCGTGAGCTTCCGCAACCACAACGAGTTTCACGAGCCCTGCTGCGAGCGCATCTTCATGGACATCCAGGCGCGCTGCCGGCCCACCAAGCTGGCCGTGTACTGCCGCTACACGCGGCGCGGCGGGCTGGACATCAACCCCTTCCGCGCGAGCTGGCCCCAGGCGCTGCCGCCGAACGTGCGGACCGCGCGCCAGTGAGCCGGCCGCCGCGGCAGGCGCGCATGAAGGCCAGCAGCCGTGCCTCGGCCGCGAGCAGGCCGCGCGCCGGCCGGCCGCCGGTGCTGCGCCGCCAGGCCTTGGCCAGCGCCTGCGGCGCGTCGTCGTCCAGGCGGCTGCCCAGCGCCAGCACCTCCGGGTGGATGTAGGCCTTGCGGCACACGGCGGGCGTGTTGCCGAGCTGGCGCGCCACCGCGCCCACGATCTCCCGGGCGCCCCAGCGGGCCGCGTCGTCCGGCGCGGCGGGGCGCTCGCAGGCCAGGCGCGTCAGCTCCAGCGCCTGCACGGTGCCGTGCCACGTGCGGAAGTCCTTGGCGGTGAAGTCGCCGCCCGAGGCCTCGCGCAGGTAGTCGTTCACGTCGCCGGAGCCGATGGCATGCCGCGCGCCGGCCTCGTCCTCGTACTGGAAGAGGGCCTGGCCGGGCAGCTCCTGGCAGCGGCGCACCACCTTCGCCACCCGCGCGTCTTCCACCTCGGCCTCGTGCTCGATGCCGCTCTTGCCCTTGAAGCGCAGCCGCAGCCGCCCGCCGCGCACCCGGGCATGGCGGCTGCGCAGCGTGGTCAGGCCGAAGGAGCCGTTGGCGCTGGCGTACTCCTCGTTGCCCACGCGCAGGTAGGTCGTGTCCAGCAGCCGCACGACGGCCGCCAGCACCGCCGCGCGCGTGGGCGCCGTGCCGGGGCGCATCGCCTTCAGGTCGCGCCGCACGCGGGCGCGGATGCGCGGCAGCGCATGGCCGAAGGCTTCCAGCCGGTCGAACTTGGCCTCGTCCTGCATCCGGCGCCACTGCGCGTGGTAGCGGTACTGCCGCCGTCCGCGCGCATCGAGGCCCACCGCCTGCAGGTGGCCGTTGGGCAGGGGGCAGATCCAGACCTCGGTGTAGGCGGGCGGGATGGCCAGCGCCCGGATGCGGGCGATCTCGTCCGGGTCGCGAATCCAGCGGCCGCGCGGGTCCTTGAAGCGGAAGCGCTCGCCGCTGCGCACGCGCGAGCAGCCCGGCATCTCGGGCGAGACGTACACCAGGCCGGGGGCGATCGGCGCGGGGCGGGCGGTGGCGGGCATCGTGGCCGACATGCTGGCGCAGCGGCGGCGCGGCGGCTGTAGGACGCGCGCCGCGCCGCGGGTGCGCGGGCGGCGCGCTGCGTAGACTGTCGCTCCGTCCGTTCTCGCGAGGCCCCCGTCATGCGTCCCATCGCCTTTCTCCGCCCCTTGCGCCTGTGCGGCGCGGCCGTCCTGGCAGTCGCCGCGCTGCTGGCCGGCTGCGCCGCCCCCGGCGGCGCGTCCACCTCCGCCTCCCCGCAGGCCGTCGCGCCGGTGAAGGTCAAGGTCTTCGTCGCCGCCATGTTCGAGATCGGCCAGAACACCGGCGACCGCGCCGGCGAGTTCCAGCACTGGTACGAGCGCTACTGGAAGGGCGCCGCGCCGGTGCCGGTGCGCGGCGCGCTCGGCCCGGTCTACTGCAACGCCGACGGCGTGTGCGGCGCGGTGCTGGGCATGGGCAAGGTGAACTCCTCCTCGTCCATGCAGGCCATCCTGCTCGACCCGCGCTTCGACTTCTCGCAGGCCTATTACGTGATCTCCGGCGTGGCCGGCACGCCGCCCTCGCGCGGCACCATCGGCATGGTCAGCTGGGCCACCTGGCTGGTCGACTACGACCTGGGCCACCGCTGGGCGCCCGAGGAGAACAAGGCCGGCGAGCCGACCTTCATGCCGCGCAAGGGCTACGAGAACTACCGCCGCTTCCGGCTCGACCCGCAGCTCGTCGCCTGGGCGATGAAGCTCTCGGCCGGCGTGCCGCTGGCCGACGCCGACTCGGCCCGCCGCTATCGCCAGCGCTACCCCGACGCCGCCGCGCGGCGCGCGCCCTTCGTCGGCACCGGCACCCACATGACGGGCGACACCTTCTTCCACGGCCCCGGCCTGTCGAAGGAGGCGCAGTACATCGCCAGGCTCTACGGCGCCGACGACTACGTCATCACCGAGATGGAAGCGGCGGCGATCGCCCTGGTCATCAACCGTACCCACGGCACCGGCCGCGTGATGAGCCTGCGCGGCGCCGTCAACTTCGACCAGGGCCACCCGCGCGAGAGCACGCTGGCGCACCTGGACCCGGCCCCCGGCGAGACGGCCGGCGGCTTCGCCGAGACGGTGGAGAACATCGAGCGCGTCGGCTCGCGGGTGGTGGACCACATCGTGGCGAACTGGCCGCAGTGGCAGGCGGGCGTGCCCGCACTGCGCTGAACCTCCGTCTGTTCACCCAGGAAGGCTTCCCATGCACCCGCACGACGAACTGCGCCTCATCGACTGCACCGAAGCCGAGCACGCGCCGGCCATCCTGGAGATCCTGAACGAGGCCATCGCGAACTCGACGGCGCTGTACGACTACGCGCCGCGCCCGCCGCAGGCCATGGCCGCCTGGTTCGCCGCCAAGGGCGCGGGCGGCTTCCCGGTGGTCGGCGCCGTCGACGCGGCGGGCCGGCTGGCCGGCTTCGCCAGCTGGGGCACCTTCCGGGCCTTCCCGGCGTACAAGTACACGGTCGAGCACAGCATCTACGTGCACCACGCGCACCGCGGCCGCGGGCTGGGCCGGGTGCTCCTGCTCGAACTGATTCGCCGTGCGCAGGCGGCCGGCGTGCACGTGATGGTGGGCTGCATCGACGCCTCCAACGCCGCCAGCATCGGCCTGCACCAGCGGCTGGGTTTCGTCCACGCCGGCACCTTCCCCCAGGTCGGGTTCAAGTTCGGCCGATGGCTGGACGCGGCCTTCTACCAGCTCACCTTCGAAGGCTCGCCGGCGCAGCCGGTGGACGGCTGAGGCGCCGCCGCGTCAGCCCTCGGCCGTCGCCGGGACCCGGCTGGCCCCTTCCATCATGCGGCCGTACGCGGCCTGCCACTCGACGGACTCGTCGATCTCGAAGTAGCCGCTGCGCGCATCGGTCATCAGCGCCGGATCGTCCACGCCCGGGGCGGGCGTGCCCGCGGCGAAGGCCCGGGCGGCGGCCAGCGCGCGGCGCCGCGTGCGGGCGATCATCAGGTCGCCGGGGCCCAGGTGCTCCCTGGTGTGGTCGGTGATCGCGCCCATGCTCTCGGTCACGGCCTGGTCCTGCAGGCCGATGTGGTCGATGCCCGAGTAGATGCGGTTGGTGCGCTGCGCCTCGCGGTCGATCAGCCAGTCGTTCGACTCGTCGGCCTTCACGCGGTAGCGCCCCAGCCAGCTCGTGTCCACCGGGACGAACTCCGGCTGCGCCCGGCTGCCGCCCAGCGGCTTGCCGTCCTTGAGCGGCTCGTTGGTGCCGCGCGGGCCGCCGGTGCGGCGGCGCCAGAAGATCATCATCGTGTGCTCGTCGTCCAGCGGCACCCAGGCGCGCGCCTGGATGTTGATCGGGAATTCGCCCTGCGGCGTCTGCGTCCAGAACGGGAACATGTAGTTCGCGAAGCGCCAGTAGGTGGTCTTCGGCCGCACCGTGCGGTAGGCGCCGTAGGTGGTGCCCCAGGGCGCGTCCTTCACGTGGTATTCGGGTGCGCGCTCGCTGGCGGTGTGCTGCAGGGGGTGGCCATCAGGGACGTTGTCCGGGTCGAGGTGGCCTACGTGCAGGAAGCCGAAGTGCGAGGTGTCGATGTCGCCTTCGAGCGACTGCATCCAGTTGCAGCTGCGCATCATGAAGAAGATGTCGACCTCCTCCTCCTTCAGCAGGGTGGCCTCCACCATCGGCAGCGGCGGCGGGCTGGCCTGGCGCTCGCCCATGTAGACCCAGATGATGCCGTTGCGGTCGACCGCCTTGTACGCGCGCGCCTTCACCTTCTCCTTGAAGTCCTGCGCGGGCGCCACGCTGGGCATCTCCACGCAGTTGCCGTCCACGTCGAACTTCCAGCCGTGGTAGATGCAGCGGATGCCGTTCTCCTCGTTGCGGCCGAGCACCAGCGAGGCGCAGCGGTGCGGGCACAGGTGGTCCATCACGCCGACGCGGCCGCTGGAATCGCGGAAGGCGACCAGCTTCTCGCCCAGCAGCATCAGCCGCATCGGCGTGCCATCCTCGGCGAGCTCGCTCGAGCGTGCGGCGGGTATCCAGTACTGCCGCATGAAGTTGCCCATCACGGTCCCGGGGCCGGTGCGCGCGATCTCCTCGTTGTCCTTCGAAAGTTTCATCGTTGCTCCACGTTTGAGAAAGAGGGGGCTGCGGTGTCGGCGGTGGCGCCGCGCCGCAGGCGGATACCGCCGACCTGGCCCGCGGGGCCGAGCCCTGCATAGCCTTCGACGCGGTCGAGGTCCACGAGCACGGGCACGCCGAGCATCGCGAAGTCATGGGCCTGCTCGGCCTGCGGGGCCCGCGCGAAGACGCGCTGCCGGTCCGCCGGCGAGTCGCTCACGCGCGCGCGGCCCTGGAAGTGGTAGGTGGCTTTGCTGTCCTCGTTGCGGTAGACCAGCGCCACGCGCGGGTTGGCGCGGATCGCGTGCACGAAGGCGCCCTCGGGGCTGCGGATCCACATGGCCAGGCGGTCGTCGCTGTCGGCCTGCACCGAGCCGCGGAAGCTCATCACCGGCTGCCCGTCGGCGTCGACATACGCCAGCAGCATCGGGTGGCGCTCGACGAGCGCACCGTCGATCATGGCCTTGAGCTCGGCCGGCAGCACCAGCGGCGCCTCGGCCGGCGGTGGCGGCGGGGTGCGCTGCTGCTGCACGAGGACGATGCGGGCGTCGTCGTCGAAGCCGAGCGTCATGACGAGCCCGCGGTCGCTCGACCCCGGCTGCCGCTCGCCGACCAGGCGCACCGCCTCGCCGACGGCCAGCGGCGGCTGCCAGTGCAGGCGGCGCGCCAGGTCGCCGTTGGGCCCCTGGGCGATCTCGCGGGCCGCGGCCGCCGCGCCTTCGGCCTGCTTGCCGAGGGTCATGAAGCGGGCGCGGGGATGCAGCAGGGCGGCCAGCGCCGCCTCGGCCTGCGGCGCGGCGGCGCCCAGCGCGGCCACGAGGTCGGCCGCGGCGCGCAGCGTGCGGTCGCCGGCCGTCATGCGTCCTCCCGCTGGTAGCCGCTGGCTTCCACCAGCTGCGCGAAGCGCCTGCGCTCCTGCGCCAGCGACGCGGCGAGCGCCGGCCCGTCCAGCGGCGCCGGCACCATGCCCTGGGCCGTCATCTTGGCGACCACCTCGGGCTTGGAGAGCATCGGCGTCATCGCCGCATACAGGCGCTCGACCAGCTCGCGCGGCATCTTCGCCGGGCCATAGAGGCCGGCGGAGTTCTGGATGGCGACCTTCACGCCGGCCTCCACCAGCGTCGGCACCTCGGGCACCAGCGGCGAGCGCTGCTCGCCCGAGACCGCCAGGATGCGGATCTTGCCGGTCTTGTGCATCTCCACCAGCGGACTGGTGCCGGTGATGAGGATCGGCAGGCGCCCCGAGGCGAGGTCGATCAGGCCCACGCCGCTGTCCTTGTACTGCACCGCCGTCATCGGCACCCCGGTGGCCAGCGCGGTCGCGATGCCGACGAAGTGCGACGACGAGCCGGCGCCCGGCGCCGCGCCGTACACCGCATCCTTGCCCTTGGCGTGCGCCCAGTCCACGAGCTGGCGCATGTCGCCGATGCCGCTGTGCTGCGGGCTCGCGGCCAGGCCGACGTCGAACCAGCACAGCCCGCCGATGAAGCTGAAGTCGGCCACGGGGTCGTAGTCGAGCCTGTTGTAGATGTTCGGGTAGATCGCGAAGGCGCTGCTGGTGGAGAACATCAGCGTGCGCCCGTCGGGCGCCGAGCGCTTGAGCTCGCCCAGCGCCACGCGCCCGCCTGCGCCGAGCTTGCTGAGCACGACGACCGGACGGCCGAGCACCTCGCGCAACTGGTCGGCCACCAGCCGTGCCGTGAAGTCCATCGACGAGGCCGCGCCGACGAGCAGCGTGATCGGCTGCTTGTCCTCCTGCGCCAGCAGGCGCGGCGCGGCCAGCGCGGCGGCGGCGCCCGCGGCCAGGCCGAGCGCCGCGCGGCGGCGCGTGATGGTGCTGCCCCGGGCGCTCATTGGATAACCTCCGTGCTCCGCACTGCGGTGCGAGCCCCCTTCGGAACGGCCGGGCGGGGGCTCATGCATCCTCCCGCACGTAGCCGCTGGCCTTCACCAGCCCGGCGAAATGCTCGCGCTCCTGCGCCAGCGCCGCGGCCAGCTCCTTCGGCGTGGCGGCCCACGGCGTCATGGCCTGGCCGGCGAGCTTGTCCAGGATGGCGGCGTTGCCGAGCATCGGTACGACCGCGTCGTGCAGACGGGCCACCAGGTCCGCCGGCATCCGCGGCGGGCCGAACAGCCCGGTGGAGGTGCTGCTGCTGACGTTCACGCCGGCTTCCTGCAGCGTCGGGACCTCGGGCACCAGCGGCGACCGCACGCTCCCCGAGACGGCCAGCAGCCGGACCTTGCCGGCCCGGTGCATCTCCACCAGCGGGCTCAGCCCGGTGATCATCATCGGCAGGCGGCTGGAGGCCAGGTCGATGATGCCCACGCCGCTGTCCTTGTAGGCCACGTGCGTCATCGGCACGCCGGTGGCCAGGCTGATGGACAGGCCCAGGAAGTGCGACAGCGAGCCGTTGCCCGGCGCCGAGCCGAACACCGCGTCGCCCCGCTTGCGCGTCTTCTGCCACGCGATCAGTTCCTTGAGCGTGGTGGCGCCGGTCATCGGGCCCGTGGCCACCGCGACGTCGAACTTCGAGATGCCCGCGATGGGCGTGAAGTCCGCCACCGGGTCGTAGTCGAGCCTGTTGTAGATGTGCGGATAGATCGCGAAGGGGCCGCTGGTGGCGAACACCAGCGTGCGCCCGTCGGGCGCCGACCGCTTGACCTCGCCGAGCGCGAGCCGCTGGCCGGCGCCGAGCTTGCTCAGCACGACGGCCGGGCGGCCGAGCGCCTCGTGCATCTGCTCGGCCACCAGGCGCGCGGTGAAGTCCATCGAGGAGGCCGCCCCGACGAGCACGGTGATGGGGGTGGTGTCCGCTTGCGCGGGCGCGGTGCGGGCGAGTGCGGCTGCCGCGGCGCCGAAGGCGCCCTGAAGAACGGCGCGTCGGGTTGTCATGCGTGTCTCCTTGTCGTTGTGCTGTCGTGGGGAAGGAAGGCGAGGGCGTGCCGGGCGCGTTCCGCAGGAACGGCCGGTCCCGCCTGGCATGCCGCGAAGACCGGGCATGAGGGGCCTCGTGGGCCCGCAAGGGATGTCTCCATCGTGGTTCATCACTTGCCGAAGTGACGTTTGTTAATCAGAATATAATTCCATTTTTAGAATCCGACAATCCACATGTCCCGCATCGTCCTCGGCATCGGCACCTCCCACACCCCCATGCTCAATGCGCCCGTGAGCGACTGGAGCCGCTTCATCGAGCGCGACCGCGTGCGGCCGCACCTGGACAAGCAGGGCCGCCCCGTCAGCTACGAAGAGCTGCTGGCGCAGGCCGATGCCTCGATGGAAGCGCAGTTGCGGCCGGAGCGGCTGGCCGAGCGGCATGCGCGCGCGCTGGCGGAGGTCGAGCGGCTCGGCGCGGCGGTGCGCAACGCGCGGCTCGACGCGCTGATCGTGGTGGGCGACGACCAGAAGGAGCTGTACGGCGACGACAACATGCCGGCCATCCTGCTCTACCGCGGCAAGACCATCCGCAACGTGCCGCTGGCGGACCACCCCGGGCCGGACTGGGCGCGCGATGCTTCGGCGCGCTACTTCGAGAAGGAGGCGCCGCGCGACTACCCGGTCGACGATGCGCTGGCGCACCACCTCATCGACCACCTGATCGAGAGCGAGTTCGACATCGCCTGCGCCGACAGCCTGGCCGACGGCTACGGCGAAGGGCATGCCTTCGGCTTCGTGCACAACCGCCTGCTGGCGGGCGAGGTCATCCCCGTGGTGCCGGTGTTCCTCAACACCTACTACCCGCCCAACCAGCCGACGCCGGCGCGCTGCCACAAGCTGGGCCGCGCCATCCGCGAGGCGGTGGAAAGCCATCCGGGCGACCTGCGCGTGGGCATCCTGGCCTCGGGCGGCCTGAGCCACTTCACGGTCGACGAGGCGCTCGATGCGCAGGTCATCGCCGCCTTGCGCGCCAAGGACGAGGCGGCCTTCGCCGCGCTGCCGCGCGCGCTGCTGAACTCGGGCAACTCCGAGATCCGCAACTGGATCTGCATGGCCGGCGCCACGGGCCACCTGGCGCTGCGCGGCCTCGAGTACATCCCGGCCTACCGCACGCCCGCCGGCACCGGCACCGGCCTGTGCTTCGCCGACTGGAGCTGACCGGATGGGCACGCAGGCGCCTTCCGCCCTGCTCGAGCTGCGGCTGCACGCCATCCGCTACGAGGGGGAGGGCATCCACAGCTTCGACTTCCGCGACCGCGGCGGCGCGCCGCTGCCCGCCTTCACGGCCGGCGCGCACGTCGACGTGCACCTGCCCAACGGCATGGCGCGCCAGTACTCGCTGTGCAACCCGCAGGACGAGCGGCACCGCTACGTGGTCGGCGTCAAGCGCGACGATGCCGGGCGCGGCGGCTCGCGGCTGCTGCACGAGAAGGTGCACGTGGGCGACGTGCTGCGCGTGAGCGAGCCGCGCAATCATTTCGGGCTCGTCGAAGGCGCGCCGCATTCGGTGCTGCTGGCCGGCGGCATCGGCATCACGCCGATGGTGTGCATGGCGCGCCGCCTGGCGGCGCTGGGGCGCCCGTTCGAGCTGCACCATGCGGTGCGCCGACGCAGCGAGGCGGCCTTCGCGCAGGCGCTCGCCGGCATCGACCGCCGCCTGCATGTGGACGAGGAGCACGGCGGCAGGCCGCTGGCGCTCGCGCCGCTGCTGGCGCAGGCGCCGGCCGGCACCCACTTCTACTGCTGCGGCCCGGCGCCGATGCTGGACGCCTTCGAGGACGCCGCCGCCGGACTGCCCGCGCAGCAGGTGCACGTCGAGCGCTTCAGCGCCGCGCACGAGGCCGACCACTCGGGCGGCTTCGTCGTGCGGCTGGCGCGCAGCGGCGCCAGCGTGGAAGTGCGGCCGGGGCAGACCATCCTGGAGGCGCTGCGCACCTGCGGCGTCGACGTGCCCGCGTCGTGCGAGCAGGGCATCTGCGGCAGTTGCGAGACGCGCGTGCTCGACGGCACGCCCGAGCACCGCGACAGCCTGCTGTCGGACGAGGAGAAGGCCTCCAACAGCGTCATGATGGTCTGCTGCTCCGGCAGCCGAGGGCCGCAGCTCGTGCTCGACCTGTGAGAGGCGCCCGCCGGACATGGACCACGCCCCCGCTTCGCTAGACTGGCAGCCCTTTGGTCACTTCACGAGACACAGCGTGGGACGCCCGAGCCGCAAGGACAAACCCATCCTTCCCGACTACTCGGAAGGCATCCAGATCAAGACCGAGGACGACGACCCCCGGTTCAACAACGCCCTGGCCCGCGGCCTGGCGATCCTGCGCAGCTTCCAGCTCGACCAGCAACTGCTCGGCAACGTGGAGCTGGCCGAACTCACCGGCCTGCCCAAGTCGACCATCTCGCGCCTGACCTTCACCCTCACGCAACTGGGCTACCTGCACTACCGCGAGGAACTCGGCAAGTACGAGCTGGCGGCCGGCGTGGTGAGCCTGGCCTATCCGTACATCGCCAACATGGCCCTGCCGGCGGTCGCCCGGCCGCTGATGGAGCAACTGGCCGAGCGCACCCGCACCAACGTGGGCCTGGGCGTGCGCGAGGGCATGTCGATCCTGTACCTGGAATACGCGCTGGGCGAGCCCAACCCGAACCGCCGCCAGCGGGTGGGCTTCCGCGTGCCGCTGGTGCGCACCGCGATGGGCCGCGCCTGCATCGCGGCCATGCAGCCGTCGGCGCGGCAGCGGCTGTACGAGGAACTGAGCGGGTACTACCGCAAGGACTGGCCCAGCCTCTACGGCGAGCTGGAGGACGCGGTCGAGCAGGTCGAGAGGCGGGGCTTCTGCATCGCCGCGGGCACGTTCCAGCGCAGCACCCACTCGGTGGCGGTGCCCTTCATCCATGCCGACGGCCGGATGCTGTGCGCCTTCAACTCGCAGGGCGCCGCGCACCTGCTGTCGACCGCGGTGATGGAGCGCAACGGCAGGCGGCTGATCGAGCTGGCCGCCGAGGTGCGCCAGCAGCTGGCCGCGCAGCCGCCCACCCCCAGCCTCGGCCGCCGCTGAGCCATGCGGCAGCCGGACGCCCCTCTCGTCGAGACGCCGCTGGGCGTGCTGAGCGGCGTCGTGGCGCGGCCCGGCGTGGCCGCCTTCCTGGGCATCCCCTATGCGGCGCCGCCGGTGGGCGCGCTGCGCTGGCGCGCGCCGCAGCCGGCGGCGCCGTGGGCCGGCGTGCGCGACGCGGCCGCCTTCGGCCCCGACGGCCCGCAGCTGCCGAACCCGCGCCTTCGCGCCGGGCGGCAGGACGAGGACTGCCTCTACCTCAACGTCTGGGCGCCGCAGGGCGCCGCGCCGGGAAGCTGCCCGGTGGTGGTGTGGGTCCACGGCGGCGGCTTCGCGGGCGGCAGCGGCTCGGACGCGCGCAGCGACGGCGCGCGGGTGGCCGCCCACGGCGTGGTGGTGGTGAGCTTCAACTACCGCTCGGGGCTGCTCGGCTTTCTCGCCCATCCGGCGCTCAGCCGCGAGAGCCCGCAGGGAACCTCCGGCAACTGGGGGCTGCTCGACCAGATGGCGGCGCTGCGCTGGGTGCGCGCCCACATCGCGGCCTTCGGCGGCGACGCGCGGCGCATCACGGCCTTCGGCGTCTCGGCCGGTTCTGCCTCGCTGTCGCTGATGCTGGCCTCGCCGCTGGCGGGCGGGCTGTTCGAGCAGGCCATCCTGCAAAGTCCCGGCGCGGGCCGGCCGCTGGCCTCGCTCGCCCAGGCCGAGCAGGCCGGCCGCGCGCTCGGCGACGACATCGAGGCGCTGCGCACCCTGCCGGCGCACGAGCTGCTGCAGCGCACCCCGCTGCTCGCGCCGAAGGTCCGGGGCCTCACGACGCCGCGGGTGCTCCGGCCCATCCGCGACGGCTGGCTGCTGCCCGAGGACGAGCGCCCGGTCTTCCAGTCCGGGCGCCTGCATGCGATGCCATTGATCGTCGGCAGCAACGCGGACGAGGGCACGCAGCTCACCCGCCCCTGGCCCGTCGACACCCTGCAGGCCTACGAGGCGCAGATCGAGGCCAACTTCGCCGGCGCGCAGGAGCAGGCGCGCGCGCTGTACCCGGCGGCGACGGATGCCGAGGCCCGGCCCGCGGTCGCGCAGATGTTCGCCGACACCCAGTTCAACTACGGCACGCGCCTGCTGGCGCGCTCGATGGCCGCGCGCGAGCCGCGCACCTGGCGCTACCTGTTCACCCGGCGCGCGCCCGGCGCCGAGGACGGGCCGCACCACGGCGAGGAGGTGGGCTACGTGTTCGGCAACCTGGACCAGGTGCCGGGCGCCGACGACCAGGACCGCCGGTTGAGCGACGAGATGATGCAGGCCTGGATCGGCTTCGCACGCGAGGGGGACCCGAATGCCGGCCGGCCCGGCGCCGAATGGCCCCGCTACGACCCGGCTGCCGACAACCACCTGGAGTTCGGCGACCGCGTGGCCGCGGGCGCGCGCTGGCGCACGGCGCAACTGGACTTCCTCGAGCGTTATCACGGCGGGCTGCCGGCGCGCGCCTGAGCGCTTCCCGCACGGACAATCGGGAGGCGGCGCCCCTGCCGCTCAGAGCCGTCCCCAGGCCCCACGCCATGTACATCCCCGCCCATTTCGACGAGCCGCGCAGCGAGGTGCTGCACGCGCTGATCCATGCGCACCCGCTGGGCCTGCTGGTCACCCACGGTGCCGGCGGCCTGGACGCCAACCACATCCCCTTCGAGCTGGAGCCGCGGCACGGCGGCGCTGGGCTGCTGCGCGCCCACGTGGCGCGCGCCAACCCCGTGTGGCAGCAGGTGCAGGCGGGCGACGAGGTGCTGGTCGTCTTCCGCGCCGGCGAGGCCTACGTCTCGCCCAACTGGTACCCGAGCAAGCACGAGGCGCACCGCCAGGTGCCGACCTGGAACTACCAGGCGGTGCACGTGCACGGCCGCATCACCGTGCACGACGACGTGCGCTGGGTGCGCGGCCTGGTCGCGCGCCTGACGCGGCGGCACGAGGCCGCCGAGCCGCGCCCCTGGAAGATGGGCGACAGCGCGCCCGAATTCATCGACGGCCTGCTCGCCGCCATCGTCGGCCTCGAGATCGAGATCACGCGCATCGAGGGCAAGCGCAAGCTCAGCCAGAACAAGGAGGTGCGTGACATCGAGGGCGCTGCCGCGGCGCTCGACGCGCGCGGCGAGACCATCGTCTCCGCCGCCATGCATGCGGCCGCCAGGGCCAAGGCCGGTTGAAAACGCTGGGGCCGCGCAGGCACGGCCCGTTACAACCCCGCCGGTTAGACTGCCGGGTTTTTCGAGTTCGGCAAAGGCAGCAGGTGGCAGCGCGCACAGCTTGGAGCCCCGCATGGGCTGAGTCGGCGCTGGTGCGCCTGCTGGCGCGGCTGGCACCGGCCGACGCACCGGCCGCGCCGCCGCCGGAACTGGCCGACGGCCTGGCCCAGTGGCTGGGCTGGACCGACGCCATCGCCCTGTCGGCGGCGCTGGACGGCGCGCCGGGCGCCGACGCCCCGCAAGCGCCGGCCGCCGCGCCGCTGGACGACGAAGCCGAGCGCCTGCGCGGCCTGCTGCGCCACGCGATCGAAGCCGATCCGGTGCTCAGCGGCGCGCCGGCCGTGCCGGCGGCCCGGCTGGCACGTTCGGCCAGCCCCGCGGCCGTGGCCGCCGCCGCGGCGCAGGCCGCGGCCGAGCCGCCGCCGGAGTTCGCCGTCTACCGCCAGCGCTACCTGGCGCGCCAGCAGGCGATGGAGACGGCCATCGGCGCCTCGCGCGGCGGCCTGCGCGACGCGCTGGCGGCGCGCTCGCCCGCGCTGGCGCGGCTGGCGGCGGTGGACGCGGTGATGGAGCAGGCCCTGGCCGCGCGCGAGCAGGCGCTGCTGGGCATGCTGCCGACGCGGCTGCAGAAGCACTTCGAGCGCCTGCGCCACGAGGCCGGCCCGGAGGCGCCGCCCGCGGCCTGGCTGCCGGCCTTCCGCCGCGACCTGCAGGCGCTGCTGCTGGCCGAACTCGACTTCCGACTGCAACCGCTCGAAGGGCTGATGCAAGCCTTGAGGACCCCATGAACCGATCGCTTCTCCTCATCGTCTTCCTCGCCGGCCTCGCGGCCGTGGGCTGGGTTGGCGCCGGCTATGTCGGCAACCACGCGCTCGCGCTGGCGACCATCGTGCTCATCGCCGTCGTCTATCTCGCCGGCGGCCTGGAACTGCGCCGCTTCGACCAGGCCACGCAGGCGCTCGGGCGCGTCGTCGATGCGACCGGCGAGACCCCCGCCACGCTGGCCGCCTGGCTGGAGCAGGTGCCCGCCCCGCTGCAGGGCGCCGTGCGCCAGCGCGTCGAGGGCGAGCGTGCGGCGCTGCCCGGCCCCGCGCTGTCGCCCTACCTGGCCGGCCTGCTGGTGCTGCTGGGCATGCTGGGCACCTTCATGGGCATGGTGCTCACGCTGCGCGGCACCGGCGTCGCGCTGGACAGCGCGACCGAGCTGTCGGCCATCCGCAATTCCCTCTCCGCGCCGGTCAAGGGGCTGGGGCTGGCCTTCGGCACGTCCGTCGCCGGCGTGGCGGCCTCGGCCATGCTGGGCCTGCTCACCGCGCTGCTGCGGCGCGAGCGCCTGCGCGTCGGCCAGCGGCTGGACGCGCGCATCGCCACGCACCTGCGGCCCTTCTCGCGCACCCACCAGCGCGAGGCCGCCTTCGAGTTGATGCGCCGCCAGGCCGATGCGCTGCCGGTGCTGGCCGAATCGCTGCAGTCGCTGGTGAGCAGCATGGAGCGGCAGAACCAGTCGCTGCAGGAGCGCCTGCTCGCCAGCCAGGAGGCCTTCCACGGCCAGGCCGAATCGTCGTATCGGCAGCTCGCCGTCTCGGTGGACGAATCGCTGCGCGCCAGCCTGGCCGAGAGCGCCCGCATCGCCAGCGCCGGCCTGCAGCCGGTGGTGGAGGGCGCGATGGCCGGCATCGCCCGGGAGTCCGCCGCGCTGAACGACGCGCTGACCCAGCGGGTGCAGCAGCAGCTCGATGCGCTGACGCAGCGCTTCGAGGCGACCAGCGCCGAGGTCGCGCGCACCTGGCAGGGCGCGCTGGCCGAACACCAGCACGCCAGCAACGCGCTGGCGCAGCAGATGACGGCGGCGCTGGACGGCGCGGCCGGCACGGTGGAGCAGCGCAGTGCGGCGCTGGTGGACGGCATCGGCACGCAACTGCAGGGCGCGGCCGCGCAGATCGCCGGGCAGTGGCGCGCCACGCTCGACGAACACCGCCGCGCGGGCGAGCAGCAGGCGGCCGAGCTGCGCCAGCACCTGGCCGAGACGGCCGCCGGCTTCGAGCGCCACGGCGCCGACCTCGCGCGCACGGTGGACGAGGCCCACGCCCGCCTACACGAACGCATCGCCCAGGCCGACGAGGCGCGGCTCGCCGCCTGGCAGGCCGGCCTCGGCAGCCTCGCCGAAGGACTGCGCACGCAATGGGCCGAGGCCGGTGCGCAGGCCGGGCGCGGGCAGCAAGCCATCGTCGATGCCCTCGCGCAGCGGGCGAGCGAGGATGCGCAGCGCCTCGCAGCCTGGACGCAGTCGCTCGATGCGATGGCCGCCTCGCTGCGCGGCGAATGGCAGCAGGCCGGCGAGCAGGCCGCGGCGCAGCAGCAGGCCGTGATGGACGCGCTGGCCCGGGCCGCGCAGGGCGACGAGGCCCGCCTGGCCGCGTGGACGCAGACGCTGGAAGCGATGGCCGGCGGCCTGCGCGAGCAATGGCAGCAGGCCACCGAGGCGCAGGTGCAGCGCCAGCAGGCCATCGTCGACGCGCTGGCCGAGGGCACGCGCGCCGTCGCCGCCCAGACCGAGGCGCAGGCGAAGAACACGCTGGCCGAGATCGGCCGGCTGGTGGAGGCGGCCGCCGAGGCGCCGCGCGTCGCCGCCGAGGTGGTGGCCGAACTGCGCGGCAAGCTCGACGACAGCCTGGTTCGCGACAACACCATGCTGGAGGAGCGCGCGCGCATCCTCGAGACCCTCTCCACCCTGCTGGACGCCGTGAACCACGCCAGCACCGAGCAGCGCAGCGCCATCGACGCGCTGGTCGGCACCTCCGCCGAGCTGATGGAGCGCGTGGGCAGCCGCTTCGGCGAGCAGGTGCAGGCGCAGGCCGAACGCATGGGCGAGACCGCCGCGCAGATCAGCGCCGGCGCCGTCGAGGTCGCCAGCCTGGGCGAGGCCTTCGGCGCCGCCATGCAGCAGTTCAGCGAGACCAGCGAGCGGCTGGGCGCGCAGCTCGAACGCATCGAGCAGGCCCTGGACAAGTCGCTGGCCCGCAGCGACGAGCAGCTCGCCTACTACGTGGCGCAGGCGCGCGAGGTCATCGACCTGAGCGTCATGTCGCAGAAGCAGATCGTCGAGGACCTGCAGCAGATCGCGGCCCGCCAGGCCGCCGCCGCGTGATGCTGGCCGGCGACGAGCAGTTCGACGGCGGGGCGCCGGCCGGCGCCAGCGACGCCACGGTCTGGGCCGTCTTCGGCGACCTGATGGCCGGGCTGCTGGGCGCCTTCGTGCTCATCCTCATCTACGCGCTGGGCGTGCAGCTCGACCTGGCGACGAAGCTGGAGACCGAGGTGCACCGGCGCGAGGTCGAGTCGCAGCGCCGCCAGGCGCTGGAGCAGGCGCTCGCCGGCCCGCTGGCCGCTGGCCGCGTCACGCTGAACAACGGCCGCATCGGCATCAGCGGCAGCGTGCTGTTCGCCTTCAACTCCGACGAGCTGCAGCCCGAGGGCCGGCAGTTGCTCGCCAGCCTGTCCGGCCCGCTGGCGGCGTACCTGAAGTCGCGCGACGAGATCCTGATGGTCAGCGGCTTCACCGACGACCGCCCGATGCGCAGCGACGCCAAGCGCTTCGCGGACAACTGGGAGCTGTCGGCGCAGCGCGCGCTCACGGTGACGCGCGCGCTGATCGAGGCGGGCGTCCCGTCGTCCTCCGTCTTCGCCGCCGCCTTCGGCTCCGAGCAGGCCGTGGCCTCCAACGCCGACGCCGAGGGCCGCGCGAAGAACCGCCGCGTGGAGATCGCGCCGACGGCGCGGCCGGTCAACGAGCCGGCCAAGGAGTGAAGCGGTGAGCGGCACCGGGGCGACGGACGTCCAGGCCACGCTGGCGGCCTGGCGCGCGCAGGGCGCGCAGCGGCTGGACCCGGTGCGCTTTCGCATGATCGAGGCCATGGCCCGGCGCGGCGCCGCCTACGCCGGCGAGGCGCGGCGCCGCATCGACCTGCGGCTGGCGGCGCTGGTGGCCGACTACGCGCAGCGGCTGGCGCAGGGCGCAGGGCCTGCTGCGCGCGGCGCGGAGGAGGCCAGCACGCCGTCGCCCGGCCCGCTGGCCGACCTGCTCGCCGGGCTCGCGCCGCCCGAAGAGGGCGACGCATCCGCCGCCCCGCGCGAGCTGAAGGCCATGCGCGCCTTCCGCCGCACTTTCACGCGCGTGCATGCCGAGCGCCGCCTGACGAAGGCGCTGGCCCAGGCGCCCGCCCATGCCGGGCCGCTCAACTCCCATCAGCTGGTGCACCGCTCGCTCGGCCTGATGCAGGAACTCGCGCCCGGCTACCTCGCCCACTTCACCCGCCACGTCGATGCGCTGATGGGGCTGGAGGCACTGCAGGCGGCGTTGTCGGCGGCCCCTGCCGCGCGCGCCGAGTCAGCGCGCCGGAACGGCCGCCGGCGCAGCGGCTGACGCGGCCCGCGGCAGGCGCCAGGTCACGTTGAAGTCGAACGGCGTCCACGGCGCCACCGGCACGCCGGCGCGGCGCAGCAGGCGGCCGGTCCAGGTGTTGCAGGTCTCGAAGAGGTGGTAGCGGCCGGTGGCCTCGTAGAACGCGTCGTTGTCCGCGTAGCCGGCGCCGGCGATGTGCACCGCGCGGCCGCCGGGCAGCATGGCGCGCAGATCGCCGGCCAGCCGCTGGTACTGCGCGCGGCTGAGCGGCACGCGCCAGGTGGCGCCGGGCGGCATCTGGGCGCGCGTCAGCCAGGTGACGTGCAGCAGCGCGGCGTTGCGGCCGAGCGCGGCATCGACGGCGTGGCGCAGCGTCAGGTCGGCCCAGGTGGGCGTGTTCAGGTAGAAGGCGCGGTCGCCCCAGCCGATGGCGACGAAGGCCGTGTCGGCCGGCGCCGCGCGTGCGTCGGTGGGCGGGAAGTGCGCGCGCCAGTCGATGCCGGCAGCCGCCAGCGGCACCACGATGTCGGTGTGCACGCCGTTGCTGATGACGTAGGCCTCGATGCCGGCCGGCGCGGCGTCGCCGGCTTCACCGTGCGGCCACAGCATCGCCGCGCAGGCGGCGGCCAGGTACAGCAGCGGCAGCGCGAGCACCAGGGCCAGCGCCCGCGCGGCGCCCTTCAGGAGCCGCCGGCGCGCCGGCGCCGCGCGCAGCGCGTCAGAAGAGCGAGCCGGTGAGTGCATCGGCATCGCGCGTTGGCTGGGCGCGGGGCGCCGGCCGCGCCGGCACGGCCGGCGCCTGCGCCTCGGGGCTGTCCGCGCGCACCAGCGAGCCGACGCGCACGCCCAGCAGGCGCAGCGGCTTCTCGAGCGGCACGCGCTTGAGGGCCAGGCCGGCGGTGCGGCGGATCAGCTTCGCGTCGGCCGTGTACTGCGCGATGCTCTGGTCGCGCGTGGCTGTCTTGAAGTCGTCGTAGCGCAGCTTGATGCCGATGGTGCGGCCGACGTAGCCCTTGCGCTGCAGGTCCTCGGCCACGCGCTCGCACAGGTCGGTGAAGATGGCGCCCAGCTCGGCGCGGTCGCGCACCGCGTGCAGGTCGCGCTCGAAGGTGGTCTCGCGGCTCATCGAGACGGGCTCGCTCTCGGTCACCACCGGCCGTTCGTCGCGGCCCCAGGCCATGTCGTGCATCCACGCGCCGCTGGCCTTGCCGAAATGCGTGACCAGCCACTCGCGGCTGCATGCGGCCAGCTCGCCCACGGTGCGCACGCCCAGGCGCTCCAGCTTGGCGTCGGCCTTGGGCCCGATGCCGTTGACCTTGCGCGCGGGCAGGGGCCAGATCTTCTGCTGCAGGTCGTGCTCGTACAGGATGGTGATGCCGTTGGGCTTGTTCATCTCGCTGGCCAGCTTGGCCAGCAGCTTGTTGGGTGCCACGCCGATGGAGCAGGTCAGCCCCGTGGCCTCGAAGATGGATTTCTGGATCAGCCGCGCCAGCACGCGCCCGCCCTCGCGCTGGCCGCCGGGCACGTCGGTGAAGTCGATGTACACCTCGTCCACGCCGCGGTCCTGCATCACCGGCGCGATGCCGACGATGACGGCCTTGAACTGGCGCGAGATGCGGCGCACCTCGTCGAAGTCCACCGGCAGCGTGATCGCCTGCGGGCACAGCTTCGCCGCCTTCATCATGCCCATGGCGGAGCCCACGCCGAACTGCCGCGCCGGGTAGGTGGCGGTGGTGATGACGCCGCGGCCCACGTAGTCCCTGAGCAGCGGGAAGGCCTCGGCCGGGATCTCGTGCCGGGGCACGTGCGCCCAGTCGCGCGCCAGCATCTCGTCCACCCTGCGCCGCCCGCCGCCGATGACCAGCGGCAGCCCCTTAAGCTGCGGATAGCGCAGGAGCGCCACGGACGCGAAGAAGGCGTCCATGTCGAGGTGGGCGATGCGGCGCAGGGCGGGTGGGCTCACCCCACCGATTTTCGTTCGGCGGCCGCCGGGTCCGCAGGGCCGCCGCGGCGGGGTCAGAACAGGCGGCTGGCGACCAGCGGCCCGCCGCGGTTGGAGCTGCCGCTCATCTGGCGCTGCCCGTTCGGACGGAACTCCTCGATGGTGGACATGCCGCCGGCCGGGTCCCAGGTGAGCTTCATGCTGCCGGCCGTCCCGAAGGCGATGCGGGCCTTGTTGCGCTGGTTGGTCATCGCGGCGCCGCCGGAGGAGGGCGGGTTGGGCGTCCAGGCCACGGTCGCGTCGCTGCCGAACTTGTAGTAGTACGACTGGCCGCTCTGCACGACCTTCCACCAGCCCGGCAGCCAGGCCGGCACGCTGCCTGCCGACGAGGCCGGTGCAGCCGGCGCGCCGCCCGCCGCCAGGGCCTGCAGGTCCGACAGCAGCGCCGGGCGCCAGTCGGTGTTCCTTGCGCGGTCCGACCATTCGTAGGGGTTGTCGATGAAGGCCGCGCTGCCCTTGGCCCCGGTCTTCAGGCCCAGGTCCACCCAGTCCAGGTGGATGTGGTCGTCGTGCGCGCCGGCGGTCCAGGACTGCCGCGTCCTGCCGTCGCCGCCGAAGCCGCCGACACCGCCGCCGATGTGGAAGTTCGTGAAGATCAGGTCCGACCACTTCATCGCGCCGTGATGCCTGACCAGCACGTCGATCAGCGCCAGCGCGGCGGCCTTCTCCTGCGCATTGCGGGAGTTGTAGAAGATGTCGATGGCCAGCCCGGAGGTGTGGCGCGTGCCCGGCTTCACGTCGACCAGCGTTCCGGTCCGCACCTTGGGAAAGGCGAGCTTGAGCACTTCCTTGAGCGCCGCGATCGCCGGCGATTCCACGAGTCTCGGCATGGTGACCTCCTTGAGTGCGGACATTGAATGCCGCCCGCCGTGCCGCGTCCATAGCGCGGAGGACCTATGCAATCGGTGCGTGCCCGGCGCTCCCGCTATTGCGCCGCTGCCGGGTGCGCGCCATCATCCGCGCCATGCAGACCGTGGCCACCATCCTCTGGCGCCGGCTCGACAGGCCGGGACACGACGCCTGCCGCCTGGAACGCAACGACACGGCCTGGCAGATCGACGGCGCCGCCGCGTTCCGCATGGAGGACGGGCGCGTGGCCCAGCTGCACTACCGCGTGCGCTGCGACCGGCACTGGCACACGCAGTGGGGCACGGTGCGCGGCTGGGTGGGCGAGCGCGCCATCGACATGGCCATCGCCCGCGGCCCCAGGGGCTGGACGCTCAACGACGCGCCGGTCACCGACCTGGCCCACTGCGCCGACCTGGACCTGGGCTTCACGCCCGCGACCAACCTGCTGCCCCTGCGGCGGCTGAAGCTGCAGGACGGCGAGGCCGCCGAGGCGCCGGCCGCCTGGGTCGACGTGGCCGAGGGCGGGCTGCAACTGCTGGAGCAGCGCTACGAGCGCATCAGTGCGACGCGCTGCGCCTACGCCGCGCCGCGCTTCCAGTTCAGCGCCGAGCTGGCGCTGTCGCCCGAGGGGCTGGTGCTCGACTATCCCGGCCTCTGGCGCGCCGAGGACTGAAAGGCGCTCACTCGAACACGGCCCGCCCGCCGGCCACCAGCGCGCGGTTGCGCCGGCGGTCCGCCGCGATCTCGCGCGCGAAGCGTTCGCTGCTGCCGCCCGCGGGCAGGTTGTAGGACTCGCGCAGCCGCTGGCGCAGCGATGCGTCCTGCTGCAGCAGCCGGTCCACCTCGCGGTTGAGGCGCTGCACCGCCGCCGGCGGCGTGCCGGCGGGCGCGAAGATGCCGAACAGCGAATCGCGGTTGGCCCGCTCGTAGCCCAGCTCGGCCAGGGTGGGCACCTCGGGCAGCGCCTCGATGCGCTGCGGCGCGCCCACCGCCAGCGCCTGCAGGCGGCCCTCGGCGATGTACTGCAGCTGCTGCGCCGCGACGTTGGTCGACAGCACCTCGAACTGGCCGCCGAGCGCGTCCGTGAGCTGCGGCCCGCCGCCGTGGTAGGGCACGTGCGTGATGACGGTGCCGCTCTGCGCGCGCACCTGCGCCAGCACCAGGTGGCCGAGGGTGGCCACGCCCGAGGTGGCCCAGCGCACCGCGCCGGGCGCGCGCCGCGCCGCGTCGATCAGGTCGTGGAAGCCGCGGCCGGCGAAGGCCGGCGTGCCCACCACCAGGACCGGCGTGTGCATCACGCCGATCACCGGCACGAAGCCGCGCAGCGGGTCGTAGGGCACGCGCGCGACCAGCGGCTGCAGCGTGAGCGGCGTGATCGCCGAGAAGGCCAGCGTGAGGCCGTCGGCCGGGGCGCGTGCCAGGATGGCGAGGCCGACGCTGCCGCCGGCGCCGCCGCGGTTGTCGACCACCACCGGCACGCCCAGCGCCTGCGCGAGCGGCTCGGCCAGGGCGCGCGCCATGCCGTCGCTGACGCCGCCGGGCGGGTAGACCACGATGAGCCGCAGCGGCCGCGCGGGCCAGGCGGCTTCGCCGGACGCGTCCGCCGCGTGCGTCCATGCGCCCGGGCAGGCCGCGGCCGCCCCCCGTGCCCCGGCGGAGCTGCGGCGCGGCCGGCGCCCGGGCCCCCCC
>NZ_JBIQNC010000050.1:10597-26044 GCF_044462705.1 Xenophilus sp. | reverse complement strand
GGCGCCTCGGCCGCGTCCTGCTGCACCGCCTCGTCCGCCGCACCGGCATGGCGGGCCAGCGCCTCGTCGAAGCGCGCGGCGTCGAGGTCCTGCTCCAGCCCCTCCAGCGCGGCCTGCACAGCGGCCTGCCACCAGCGGCATGCCGCCGGCCAGCCGCC
The DNA here is from genome assembly GCF_044462705.1 of Xenophilus sp. Lineage (NCBI taxonomy): Bacteria > Pseudomonadati > Pseudomonadota > Betaproteobacteria > Burkholderiales > Comamonadaceae > Xenophilus > Xenophilus sp. The sequence goes on along the minus strand of NZ_JBIQNC010000050.1, from coordinate 25,886 downwards.
GGCCGGCAGCGCCGGCAGCTCGCAGGCCACGGTGAAGGGGAAGTAGCGCCCCACGCCGTCCACCGAGGGCATCAGCACGCCGATCCAGGGCGCGTCGCCGGCCACGCCCGGCGCCAGCACGAAGCACCACAGCGGGCCCTGCAGGTAGTGCTGCGCCCAGTCCTCGTGGCGCAGGCGCATGCCTTCCATGCCGTGCTGCAGCCAGGCGTCCCAGCGCGCGCGGAAGGCCTCGGGCAGGCGCCGGTGGGCGAAGTCGCCCATGCCGGGCAGCTTGCCGAACCAGCCCGGCAGCTCGCCCGGATGCGCCAGCGGCAGCCCCTGCATGTTCACAAACCCTCCGGACACGAGAACTGCAGCAGCTCCGGCATGCGCAGCGGATGCCGCACGCTGTTGGTCGTGACTTCGAAGCGGGCGCGCCGCGCGTCGAGCTGGAAGGTGATGAAGAACTTCTCCGGCGCATCGCCCGGCTGGAGCTGGCCGCGGTCCAGCATCTTGAACAGCGCCCACGGCCCTTCGGTCACCTGGCCGGAGGTGCCGCCCGCCGTCGGCGGCTGGATGTTGATGCGCACCTGGTTGGTGTTGCGCGGGCCGGGCCACTGCACCGTCATCGGCACGATGGGGCCGTGCGCGTACTTGACGAGCTGGCCGTCCACGTCGAGCGTGAACTGGGTGATGCCCGCGTCCAGCTCCACCGGCCTGAAGTCCAGCCGCATCGCCGGGCCGCGCCCGCCGCCGCGGAAGAACACCTGCTTGATCATGTCGGCCCGCTCGAACTGCTGCAGCGCGGCGGTGGAGATGGCGCCCTGCTCGGCGACCGGCTTGTAGCGCCACGGGCGGCGGCTGGTGTCGACCAGCTGCGCCAGGCGCTTCTGGAAGAAGTCGTCCATCATCCCGCCGGGGCCGAACATCTGGCCGAAGTCCTCGGGCAGCACGTCGCGGCTGCTGCTCTCGACGAAGGGGTAGCGCCCGGCGATGGCGCGGCGGCAGAACTCGGTGACGGGCTGCAGGTCCTGGCTCAGGTTGCCGCGCTCGGCCACGCGCGCCTGCGCGGCGCCGGTGGTGCTGAGGTTCTCGATCATCGAGCGCACCGGCTCGGGCAGCCGGCCCGCGTCGGACTTGAGCTTGCCGGCCACGTCGCCCGGCGGCGGCGAGCTGCGGCTCTTGACGGCCGTGTCCACCGCCGTGAGGTAGACGTACACCTCGTTGAAGAGCTTGAGCGCGTCGTCCAGCGGCGCCGGCGCGTTGGGCACGGGCGAGACCACCAGCCGGCGCAGCGGCTCGAAGCGGTCGTCGACGATGCTCTCGATGCTCTTGCCCGGCGGCAGCTGCAGCCGTGTCGGGTCGTTGCTGCCGAAGAGTTCTTCCAGCCCCTTGCGGGTGTTGCGCACCGTCTCGGCCGCCCGGCTCACGGTGGACTTGTCGCCTTCCTTGGGCGTGAGCGTGGTCTCCTTGACCACCGCGCGCAGCAGGTTGGCCAGCGGCGAATCGACGCCCGAGAGGATGCGCGCCATCTCGATGTTCTTCTCCAGCCCGCCGGCGCGGATCAGGCGCACGTCGGCCAGCAGGGCCTCCCACACCTTCACGTACTCCTGCAGGTACAGGCGCCGCACGCGGTCGGTGAGCGGGCCCAGGTCGGCCGCCTCGCGCGCGCGCTCGGCGGCGCCCTTCTCCTGGCCGAGCACCCACGGGTCTTCCGCCGCCAGCAGGCCGGTGACCACCACCACCTGGCTCTGGAAGCGCTTGTGGTAGCCGTCGTAGGTGAACATGCCGGGCACGCCCTCGGTTAGCGGCTTGCCGCTGGGCCGCTCGAACACCAGCGGCGCCGAAGGGCCCGCGGCCTGCGCGATGGTGAAGTCGGGCACGTCGCGGCCCAGGCGCTGGCGCTTGAGACGGCTGAAGATGCGCGCCTCGGGCGGGTAGCTGGCGAGCAGCGCGCGCACGCTGCGCACCAGGTTCTCGTCCATCGCCATCGGCACGCGCGGCGGGCCCTGCGCGATCAGCGCGTCGAGCTGGTCTTCCAGCAGACGGCGCTGGTCCTCGGGGACGCCACGGTCCAGCGTGCGCGCCCAGTCCAGCGTGATCCAGGCCTTCAGCGCCTCGGCGTCGAAGTGCTCCGGCTGGTGGATCATGAGGTAGCTCTTGAGCGCCTCGTAGGCGAACTCCAGGTTGTCCTTGCCGGCGCCGCGAAGCTGGTCCTCGATGCGCTTGGCCAGTTGCGGCAGGAAGGCCTCGTTGAGCGCGCGCTGGTAGGCCGTGTGCGCCGCCGCGTCCAGCTTGTCGCCCTGGTACAGGCCCAGCGTCATCGCGAGAGACGGATCGCCCTCGCCGTTCTTCGGCGTGCGCCAGATGTCGCGCAGGCCCTGCATCACCGGCGCGAGCTGCACCGGGTTGTGCACCTGCGGCGGCAGCGCGGCGAGCTGCTCGCGCATCGGCCCGACGCGCTCCTGCACCGACTCGACGTAGCCGGTGTTGCGCCAGGCGCTGTAGCCCCAGGCAGCCAGCAGGCCGACGGTGGCCAGCACCATGGCGCTGACGCCGGCCAGGCGCAGCACGTGGCGGCGGCGCTCCAGCTTCACGTCGACGCCGGCCAGGCGCTGCTCGGGGAAGACCACGTCCTTGAGCAGCGTGGTGAGGAAGTAGCTGCGGCCGCTGCCCCGCTGCGGCGCGAGGATGGCGCGCTCGATGCCGAAGCTGCGCGCCAGCGAGCCCATCACGCGGTCGATCGGGCTGCCCTCCTGCGTGCCGCTGGTGAAGTACACGCCGCGCACCCAGGGCGGCTGCGCGAAGCGCGAGCCGGTGAAGACCTGGTCGAGCAGGTCCTGCAGCAGCGGGCCGACCGAGGCGAACTGCGCCGGGAAGCCGAAGATGGCGGCGCGGCGCTGGCCGTCGGTCTCCTGCTGCATGCGCTCGACCAGGCCGTTGTTGACGCGCTCGTGCAGCAGCGCGAACTCGCGCTGGAAGGGCGCGGCCAGGCCGTGCTCGGCCAGGTGGCCGCCCTCCTCCGGCGGCAGGGTGAAGCCGAAGACCTGGGCGCGCTGTTCCTTGCCCAGGTCGGCGAAGTACTCCATGAAGCCGTAGAGCAGGTCGCTCTTGGTCACCAGCACGTACACCGGCAGGCGCGTGGTCAGGCGCTCGTCCAGCTCCAGCAGGCGGGCGCGGATGGAAGCGGCCAGCGCGCTGCGCGCCTCGGTGCCCTGGCTCAGCAGGTCGGCCACGCTCACGGTGAGGAACACGCCGTTGAGCGGACGGCGCGGGCGCGACTTCTTCAGGAGGGCGAGGAAGCCGTCCCAGGCGCCCTTGTCTTCCGCCGCGTGGCTGTCCTGGGTGGTGTAGCGGCCGGCGGTGTCGATCAGCACCGCCTCGTCGGTGAACCACCAGTCGCAGTTGCGCGTGCCGCCCACGCCGCGGATGGCGCCGGGGCCGAACTTCTCGGCCAGCGGGAACGACAGGCCCGAGTTCACCAGCGCCGTGGTCTTGCCCGAGCCCGGCGCGCCGATGAAGACGTACCACGGCAGGTCGTACAGGTAGCTGCCGCCCGACAGCGACAGCCAGTCGCGCCAGCCGGGCTTCCTGCCGGTGGCCGCCAGGCGCATCTTCTTGAGCGTGGCGACGGCCTCGGAGAAGCGGTCGGCCAGCACCTTCTGCTCGGCGCTGCCCGGCGCCGCGGCGGGCGCGGACGCGGCGGCGGGTGCCTTCATCAGCCCGTCGGTGAGCTGCTGGCTGGCCTTGCGCACGCGCCAGCGGCGGATGGCCCAGCGCAGCAGCACGATCAGCACCAGCACGCCGATGACGATGGCGCGCGCCAGCTCGCTGGCCAGCGGCGCGAACTCGCCGACCTTCACCAGCGGGCCGATCCACCACACCAGCACGGCCAGCGCCACCAGCGCCAGCACCGTCAGCAGCACGGGGTGGAACAGCAGTCTGAGGACTTTCTTCATCGCTGCGCCTCCGCGGGCTTCACGCCGCCGGCGCCGGTGATCAGCACGATGTCCACGCGCCGGTTGCGCGCGCGGTTGGCCGGCGTGTCGTTGGGCGCGACGGGCTCGGCGTCGGCCTTGCCCTCGGCCTTCATGCGCGCGGGGTCGACCAGCGGCGCCAGCGCGGTGCGCACGGCCTCGGCGCGCGCGGTGGACAGGTGCCAGTTGGACGGGAAGCGCAGCGAGCGGATCGGCTGGCTGTCGGAGTGGCCGGTGATCAGCACCTCGCCCTGCACCTCGGCCAGCGCCTGGCCGATGCGCACCAGCACCGGCATGGCCGGCGCCATCGGGTCGGCGCTGCCGGAGCTGAAGAAGGCGTCGCCGCGCAGGCGCACGGTGCTGCGGTCGGCCTCGTCGGTGACGGTGACCAGGCCCTGCTTGATCTCGGGCTCCAGGAAGCGCGCCAGCCGCGGCGCCTTGGCCGGCACCACGGGCGGCGCGATCTTCACGCCCGGCATGCGCAGGCCGGCCAGTTGCGACCAGGTGTCGTCGGAGCGGTTGTTCAGCCAGATGCGCAGGCCGAACCACGACAGCGCCAGCAGCAGCAGCAGCACCGAGCCGATGACCCACAGCGGCACCGCGTCGCGCAGCCGCGCCGTGCCGCCGCCCTGCCCGCGCCAGTGCGGCGACAGCGCCGGCTCCAGCGCCGGGCGGTCCTTGCGGATCAGGTCGGCCAGGCGCTGGCGCACGGTGTCGAGCTGCGCCTTGCCGTTGTCGAGCACGCGGTAGCGGCCCTCGAAGCCCAGGGCCAGCACGCAATAGATGAGTTCGAGCAGGTCGCGGTGCTTGGGCACGTCCTGCGCCAGCTTGGCCAGCAGCTGGAAGACCTTCTCGCCGCCCCAGGTCTCGTTGTGGAACTGCACCAGCAGGCTCTGCTTGTTCCAGCCCGACTGCACGCCCCAGGGCGTGTTGGCCACCGCCTCGTCGAGCGCGGTGCACAGGATGTAGCGCGCTGCCAGCACCGTCTCGTTGGCGGCGCCGGCCTTGCGTGCCTCCGCGTCGAAGCGCTGCACCGCCTCGGCCGCGCCGGCGCGCAGCGCCGGCACGCTGGACGGCTGCGCCAGGTGGCGCAGCTTGCCCATCAGCACCAGCAGCCGGCCGGCCGCCGACACCAGCGGGTTGAGCAGGCCCAGGCCGCCCAGCTCGGCCGGCAGCGGCTCGGCGGCGGCCGCCGGGGGCATGGCGGGCGGCGGCGCGCCGCCGCCGGGCGTGCGCGGCTTGGGCTTGATGACGGTGCGCTCGGACTCGAACGCCGCGAAGGGATCGGGAGTGCTCATGACCGTATCGCCCAGAACGCCAGGTCGAGGCCGGGGAAATCGCCCGCGATGTGCATCGCCATGCCGCCGGACTGCTCGAGCTGGCGCCACAGCTCGCTGCCGCGCGTGTCCAGCTCGAAGTAGTTGGCCCCGGCGTGGAAGGGGATCTGCCGCGGCGCCACCGGCAGCGGCGCGAGCGCCACGCCCGGCAGCTGCAGGTTGACCAGGTCGCGGATGCGCTCGACCGGGCCGATCTTGACCTGCGTGGGGAAGCGCGCGCGCAGCGCCTCGGCCGGCATGTGGGACTGCACCGCCAGCACGAAGGTGGCGTTGCGCTGCAGTTCCACGTCGGGGATGAGCGCCACGCGCACGCCGTGCTTGCGGTCGTGCAGCTCGATGCGGATGGCCGACTGCTCCAGCACCATCGACAGGCTGCGGCGCAGGTCGTCCATCAGCGGGCGGAAGCTGGCCTCCAGGTCGTCGTGCACGTAGGGGCCGAAGCGCGCCGAGCGGCGCGCGTCGCGGAAGGTGCCCAGGTCGCCGGCCAGGCCGAGCGCGTGCTCGTAGAAGTGCAGCGGATGCAGCGCCGCCGTGCGTGCGAGATGCGAGAAGTGCGCGAGCACCGGCTCGTGGCGGTTGACGGTCTGCAGCAGCATGAAGTCGGCGATCTCGGCCACGCCGCCGGTGCCGCCCTGCGTCATGCGGCCGGCCAGGGCCTCGGCGCGCTGGCGCAGCAGGCCCAGCAGTTCCTCCACCCAGCCGCGCACCACCGCGCTGGCCGCCACGTCGAGCAGCGGCGGCACGTGGGTGCGGTGCAGGCTCACCTGGTTGTCGGTGCGGCGCTCGACCACCCGGGCCACCGGCAGCGTGGTCCAGGCGTCGGTGGCCTCGCCGGCGCGCAGCAGGCGCGTGTGCAGCGCGCCGAGTTGCACGGTGGCGGTGCGCTCGCCGCCGGTGTTGGAGTCGGGCACCTCGGCCTCGGTCACGCGGTGGCGCACCAGGTCCTCGTAGCCCTCGGCGTCGGCCTCGCGCGCACCCGCGCGGCGCACCGGCAGCGCCAGCACCACGGCCTCGTCGCGCATCGCGGCGGGGATGTCGAGGGGTTCGGGCAGCGGGTCCACCGCCGGCATGTCGAACACGGTGCCGTCGCCGAACACGCCGACGGCGCGCACCAGCGCGATCTTGCCCAGGGCCAGCGCGGCGGCGTCGAGTTCGAGTTCGGCAAACCCCCAGGCGCAGGGCACGGTGCCGCGCAGGAGCACGTGCCGTGCGTGGTCCGCATGGCGCTCGGCCTGCTGCAGGTGCTGGGGCGCCAGCAGCATGCCCTCGCTCCACACCACTTTCGATCGCCAGCTCATCCGCGCGTGCTCCGGGGTCGGAATCGAGAATCCATGCGGCTATCCAGGTGTGTGCAAGCGGGCGGCCCGCACCGCAGGCGGCGCGAAGGGGGCCAGGGAACCGGAAGTTTCAGTGTGTGTCCGGCGCGGGCAAATCCGTCGGACGGCCTAGGCCGCGCAGGATGGCTAGGGCGAAGGGCTTAGATGTTCCACGGCGCGGCGCCTCGAGCCGGAGGCCGCGGAGCAGGCCAGGCGGGACCATCCGCGGAACCGGCTTGGCCGGGCCGCAGGATGTGGCCGAAGCGGAACGAAGTCCGCGAAGACTGGGGGTGGTTTACGGATTCGCGCCGCGCAATGCCGCCTGCTGCTCGGCGTACTGGCCCTCGATGCGCGACAGCCGCGCCTGGCGCGCGGCCTCGTTGACCCATTGCCCGGTCAGCGCGTTCTGGCGCGCGAGCTGGTAGGCCAGCCTGGCGGCGGGCAGCAGCGAGCTGTTGTCGGCCGCGACGAAGCCCGCCAGGTCGTGCAGCGCCTTGAGCACGGCGCGCTCGGCGTCGCCGCGCGGGCCGGGGGCGCGCGCATAGCCGGTCAGGAAGGCCTGCACCTGCGCCTGGAAGGCCGGCGGGTAGTCGCCGCGCATCACGATCTGCGCATGCGGGATCAGGTCGGACTCCCACAGCACCTGCAGCCGCGCCGCCTCGGCCGGGAACTGCAGCTTGAAGCGCTCGAAGTCGGCCGTGTTGTTGGTCGCGACGTCGGCGTCGCCGTTGGCCACCGCCAGCGCCGCGGCCTGGTGGGTGCCCACCAGTTCGCTGCGGAAGCGCGTCTCCATCACGATGCGGTTGGGCAGGAACAGCTGCAGCTGCGGCACGATGTAGCCCGACACGGAACGCGCCTCGCCGCGCGCCAGGCGCCAGCGCTCGGGTGTCTCCAGCACCGCCTGCAGCGTGGCCGGCTGCGTGCCGCGGCGGCCCAGCAGCAGCGCGCGGTAGCCGGGCAGGCCGTCGTGGCGGGTGACCTGGGCCACCACCTTCATGCCGTGCAGCGTCACCGCATCCAGCGCCATGCGGCCCGAGAGGAAGGCCATGTCGACCTCGCCGCGCTGGATGGCCTGCTCCAGCGCCGCATAGGAGGTGACGGACAGCACCGACACCGGCCGGCCGAGCGCACGCGCGAGGTCGGCCAGCAGCGGCTCCCAGTCGTTGCGCGACTCGAAGGCGCCGCCCAGGGGCAGAATGCCGAAGCGCACCGGCGCCGCCGCGTCCTGCGCCCGCAGGGCCAGCGGGCTGGCCGCCAGCGCCATCAGCAGCGCGCGCCGGCCCCACGCCACGGCGGCACCGGTCGAAGGCATGCAGCAGGAAGGAGCGAGGAGCGCGCGCATCGGAGGCAGGGAGCCAATCGCAAACCGGGCACTGGCCATGCGGCCACTGGCCGGCACCGCAGGGGTCGGCACACAATTAGAAACCAATCGACCCGTCTTTTGTGAAGTGGTGGGCTTGAGCGACGCACTTTCTTCCCCCGCCGAACCCGCGGCGTCCCCTGTCGAGGGGACGCCGTCGCGCGCCGCCGGCCGGCGGCTGGCCGACCTGTCGCTGGCGCAGCAGCTCGTGCTGCTGGCGGTGCTGCCGGCCCTGCTGGCGGTGCTGGGCACCGCGGCTCTCCTGACGCGGCAGTACCTCGGCGGCGTCACCGAGCTGGTGCGCGCCAACGCGCAGAGCATGGCGCTGCAGGTGGCGACGGCGGCGCAGGGCCCGCTGGCGCGGATGGACCGCCGCGCGCTGATGCGGCTGGCGCAGTCGGGCATCCAGCAGCCGCACGTGCAGCAGGTGCAGGTGTGGTCGGAGGACGGCGAGATCGTCGCCAACGCCGAGACGCCGGACCGCCGGCGCGAGGCGGGCCTGCAGATGGTGGTGCCGGTGATCGACGACGTCGGCCAGCCGGGCGGCAAGGTGATGGTCGAGATGAGCCTGGACGCGCTGGACAGCGCGCGCCGCACGCTGTGGCTGAACGTGGCCGTGATCCTGGCCGCCTGCGTGCTGGGCGTGGTGCTGGCGGGCCTGTGGGCGGCGCGGCGCATCAGCGCGCCGATCCGCCAGCTCGGCGCGGCGGTGGACCGCCTGGGCGCCGGCGAGGAGGCCAGCGTCGCGGTGCGCGGCACGGCCGAGGTGCGGCGCCTGCAGGCGGGCTTCAACGAGGCGGCGCGCGCGCTGGCCGAGAGCCGCCGCCTGCTGCACAGCCGGGTGGACGAGGCCACCGCCGAGCTGGCGCGCAAGAACCAGCAGTTGGAAGTGGCCAGCCAGGCCAAGACGCGCCTGCTGGCCGCCGCCAGCCACGACCTGCGCCAGCCGCTGCATGCGCTGACGCTCTTTTCCGACGGCCTGGCCAGCGGCGAGACCGACCCGGCGCGCCTGACGCGCATCGCCCACATCCGCGAATGCGTGGAGTCGCTGGACCGACTCTTCTCCGAGCTGCTCAACCTCTCGCAACTCGACGCCGGCGTGGTGCAGCCGCAGTGGATGGAGTTTCCGCTGGACCGCCTGTTCGACGAGATCAGCCGCAACTTCCGCCCGGTGGCCGAGCAGCAGGAGCTGCGGCTGGTGGTGCGCAAGACCGAGCTGTGGGTGCGCAGCGACTACGTGATGCTCTCGCGCATCCTGTCCAACCTGGTGTCGAACTCGCTGCGCCACACCACCGCCGGCGGCGTGCTGGTGGGCGCGCGGCGGCGCGGGCGCACGGTGCGCATCGACGTGTGGGACAGCGGCGTGGGCATCGCGCCGCAGCACCAGGCGCGCGTGTTCGAGGAGTTCTTCCAGATCGACCCGCAGCGCGGCCGGCGCGGCATGGGCCTGGGGCTGGCCACGGTGCAGCGGCTGGCCGGGCTGCTCAACACGCGGGTCGACCTGCGCTCGCGCCCCGGCCGCGGCACCTGCGTGAGCGTGACGGCGCGGCTGGCGGCTCCGCAGGCGGTGCAGGCCCTGCCGGCGGCGTCGGTGCCGGTGCTGCCCTCGGACGACGAGGCGCGGCTGGACGGCGTGACGGTGATGGTGATCGACGACGAGCGCACCATCCTCGAGGGCCTGCAGGTGGTGCTGTCGAACTGGGGCGCGCGCGTGCTGCCGGCGCAGAACCGCGCCGAGGCGCTGGACCTGGCCGCGCGCTGGGACGCGCCGCCCGACGTGGTGGTGAGCGACCTGCTGCTGCAGGGCGGCGACAACGGCCTGGACCTGCTGGCCGCGCTGGAGCGGCACCCGAACGGCATCGGCGCGGCCACCGCGCGCCTGCTGGTCACCGGCGAGACCAAGCCCGACCGCCTGCGCGAGGTGGCGGCCGCCGGCGTCGCCGTGCTCTACAAGCCGGTGGCGCCGCGGGCCTTGCGCCAGGCCATCCGGGCGCAGCTGGCGAAGGTGCGCGAGTCGGCTCTGCCGTAAGGCATATCCCGCCGGCGGTCCATCGCAGGGGGCAGGTGTGCGATCGTGCACGCCGCCGCCGCCGTGCGCGCGTGTTCTAAGCCCTCTGCCTTATCGCCTGGCGACACCCCCCTGCGTACATTGGAAGCGCCCGCCTTTCCGGCGGGTCAGCCTCCTTTCCGCCGCCCCGATGACGCCTCCGGCCCTCCGCCTCCTTGTCCTGCTTCTCCGCCGCCCGGTGGCGCGCGTCCTCGCGGCGCTGCTGCTGAGCCTGCCGCTCCTGGGCCTGCCGGGGCTCGCCCACGCGCTGGCCTGGCGGGTGCTCACCGCCGACGACCTGCCGGCGCACGCGGAGTTCGTGCGCGCGCTGCGCGAGCCCGCCGGGCAGGCCGCGGCCGCCCCTGCCATCGAGATCGTCCGGCTGGACGCCGGCGGCGCCCTGCCCGCCGCTGCGCCGGAGAGCAACGAGGACAGCGTGGTGGCCGGCGTGCGCACGCGCAGCCTCACGCGCGACGCGCCCGCGGCGCACGCGCTGCCGCCGGAGGGGCTGACCATCGCCCTCGGCGCCGCGGCCGCCCGCGCCGCGCTGGCCCAGCCCGGGCGCGAGCCGCTGCTGCTCGCGATGCTCAGCCGCCTGGACTACGAGGACCTGCGCAGCCTGCCCGCCCTGCGCCAGGCGCAGCGCCGCGTCGGCGTGCTGCTGCGCGAGCCGGCGATGGCCGACCAGCTCGCGCTGGTCGACGCCGTGCTGCCCGGCAAGCGGCGGCTGGGCCTGGTGGTCACCGGCGAGTCCGCCCCGATGGTGGAGGAGCTGCGCCGCGCCGCCGCCGCCACGGGCAGCGGCTGGCAGCTCAACGTGGAGGCCGCGCCCGACGCGCGCTCGCTGGCCGCCGCCCTGCGCGCCGTGCTGCAGGACAGCGATGCGCTGATGGTGCTGCCCGACCTGATCGGCGACAGCCAGGCCGCCACGCTCGCCGTGCTGCGCGCGGGCGCCAGCGCCGGGCTGCCGGTGTTCGGCACCAGCGAGGGCATGGTGCGCTCCGGCGCGCTGGCGGCGGCCGTCTCCACGCCCGCCCAGCTCGCCCGGCAGGCGCGCGGCCTGGGCGAGCGCCTGGTGGCCTCGGCCGGCCAGGCGTCCGCCGCGCCGCTCGTCGAAGGCGCCACGCCCGCCAGCGTGCGCGTGAACGCCACCGTGGCGCGCGGGCTCAAGCTGCGCGTGCCCAGCGAGCAGGAGCTGGCGCAGCGGCTGAGCGCGCCCAGATGAGCGCCGCCCGCCCATGAGCGATCCGCCTTCGGTGCCCGCGGCCCTGCGCGAGACGGCGGCCAGCAACAGCGCCCCCATGCCGCTGACGGCCGAGGCGCCGCCGCCGCTGCGCGTGCGCGGCAGCCTGCAGGGCGACCTGGTGCGCCTGGGCGTGCTGCCCTGCGCGGTGCTGGCGCTGGCGCTCACCGGCTGGTTCACCCACGCCCGGCTGGCCACGCTGGAGGCCCAGTTCAACGCCGAGGGCCAGGCCATCGCGCGGCAGGTGGCCGCCATGTCCGACCTGAGCCTGTACGCCGGCGACGTGCCGGCGCTGCAGAACGTCGTCGGCGCCGCGCTGCGCGGCGGGCAGGCGGCGCGCATCGAGATCAGCAACAGCGCCGGCATCTTCGTCGCCGCCGGCCCCGCGCCGGCGGGCGACGCGCCGCTGCGCACCTTCTCGGCGCCGGTGACGCTGCGCGAGGCCTCGCGCGCGGCCGCCTTCGCGCCGGCCGGCTCCACCACCGCGGGCGACGCGCCCATCGGCCTGGTGCAGGCCTTCCTCGACACCACCGCCCATGCGCAGGAGCGCACGCGCACGCTGATGACCGGCATCGGCCTGGCGGTGCTGGCGCTGCTGATGGCCTGGGCCGCCGTGCGCCACATGGCGCGCAGCATCGCGCGGCCGCTGCGGCGCGTGACGCGCACCGTCGCCGCGCTGCAGGCCGGCCAGTTCGACGCCCGCTGCGACGTGGCCGCGCCGCCGCCCCGCTTCTCGCACGCCGGCCGCGCCGAGGCGCCGCATCACGAGTTCGCCGACCTCGCGCGCGATGTCAACCGCCTGGCCGAGCGGCTGCAGCAGCACCAGCAGGTGAGCGAGCAGCGGGTGCGCGAGGCCACGGCGGTGGCGCTGATGCGCATGGCCGAGGCCGAGCAGGCCGCCCTGTCGCGCGCGCGCTTCCTGGCCGCCGCCAGCCACGACCTGCGCCAGCCGCTGCATGCGATGGGCCTGTTCATCGACGGGCTGCTGGACGGTGCCACCGAGGCCCAGCGCCCGGCGCTGGCGCGCCTGCAGGAGAGCGCCGCCTTCATGGGCGTGCTGCTGGACGACCTGCTGGAGATCTCGCGCCTGGACGCCCAGGTGCTGGCGCCCACGCTGGCCGACGTGCCGCTGGCGCCGATGTTCGACGCGCTGGCGGCGCAGCACGCCGCGCGCGCGGCCGAGGCGCGCGTGCGCCTGGTGTGGCGCGACCGGGGCCGCGCCGTGCGCAGCGACGCCGCGCTGCTGCAGCGCGTGGTCGGCAACCTGGTGGCCAACGCCATCCGCCATGCGCCGCTAGACGGCACGGTGCTCGTCGCGGCGCGGCCCTGCGCCGCCGGCGTGCGCATCGAGGTGCGCGACAACGGCGTGGGCATCGCGCCGATCCACCAGTCGCGCATCTTCGAGGAGTTCTACCAGGTGGCCAACACCGAACGCGACCGGCGCCAGGGCTTCGGCCTGGGGCTGGCGATCTGCGCGCGCATCGCCGCGCTGCTGGAGACGCGCATCGCGCTGCGCTCGGCACTGGGTCTGGGCAGCACCTTCTCCGTCGCGCTGCCGGCCGCCGAGGGCGCGGCCGCCGCGGCGGCGCCGGCGCCCGCCCCGGTTCCGGCCGGGCTGGCGGGGCTGCGCTGCCTGGTGGTGGACGACGACCCGGCCATCCTCGAAGGCACGGCCGCGCTGCTGCGGCAGTGGGAGTGCCGCTGCGACACCGCCGCCACCGCACACGAGGCGCTGGCGCTGCTGGAAGCCGACGGCACGCGCTACGACGTGCTGCTGTGCGACCTGCAACTGGCCGGCGGCGAGGACGGCATGGACGTGGTGGCGGCGGCGCAGCGGCTGCATCCGCAGGCGCAGACCGTCATCGTCTCCGGCGCCACCGGGCCGGAGGACCTCAAGCGCCTGCGCCAGCACGGCGCGATGCTGCTGACCAAGCCGGTGGCGCCGGCCAAGCTGCGGGCGCTGCTGGCGGCCCGCAGGCTCGCGGCATGATGCGGCCCATGAAGGACCTCAGCGCCCTGCGCGACATCCGCCCCTTCGTCGCCACGCCCAGCTACACCGGCGCGCTCACCTCGGTCTACGTGCGCAGCCTGCTGGGCCTGGTCAACGCGGCCTGGACGCACGGATTCGCCATGCAGACGCGCTTCCTGGACGGCGACAGCCTGGTGCCGCGCGCACGCAACCGGCTGGTGGCCGAGTTCATGGCCGACGCGCGCTGGACGCACCTGTTCTGGATCGACGCCGACGTCGGCTTCGAGCCCGACGCCGCCCTGCGCCTGCTGCTGTCGGGGCACGAGGTGGTGGCCGGCGCGTACCCGCAGAAGACCGATGGCTGGCCGGCCCAGGGCCTGGCCGAGCCGCTTCCCGCGGGCAGCACGCGCGAGGACTTCGAGGCGCGGCATGCGGAGTTCCCCGTCAACTTCGCCGGGCCGGCGCCGGCCCGCGCGGACGCGGACGGCTTCGTCGAGGTGCAGGACGCGCCCACCGGCTTCATGCTGATCGAGCGCAGCGTGTTCACCCGGCTGGCCCAGGCCATGCCCGAGCTGCGCTACACGCCCGACCACATGGAGGACGCGGCCGCCGCCGCGCAGCCGCACTACCGCTTCTTCGACGTCTGGGCCGAGCCCGGCAACGGCCGCTACCTCAGCGAGGACTTCGCCTTCTGCCGCCGCTGGCAGTCGATCGGCGGCCGGGTGCTCGTCGACACGCGCTCGCGCCTGAGCCACACCGGCGCGCGCACCTACCGCGGCGACTTCGCGCGCAGGCTGGCGGACTCCGGCGGCAGGCCCGACATGTCGTAGCCGCGCGCCGGCGCCACCGCGGCCAGCCGCAGCGCCGGGCCTTCCTCGGCCAGGTAGTCGTAGCCGATCGCCTGGAAGCGGCGCTCGGGATCGAGGCGGTTGTAGCGCTCGCGCCGCGCGATCCGGTCCTGGCGGCGCATCGAGCCCAGGTGATAGAAGCGGTAGTAGCTGCGCAGCAGTTCGCCGCTCTGCGCGACCACGTCGGGATACCAGGGCCCGTGCAGCGCGGGCGCGGCGTCGAAGGCGATCTGCTGCGGCAGCCGGAACAGGCACACGCGCGACTTGCGGCCCCAGACGCCGTCCACGCGGAAGCGGTCGGGCGCGTCCCACAGCTCGCAGTTGGCCAGCGACAGGCAGGACAAGCGCTCATCCGGCAGCGAATCAACGATCGCGCCCAGATGTTCGAGGAAGAGCGTCTCGTAGCGCTCGTCGGCGTCGCAGGGCAGCACCCAGCCGGCGCCGTGGCGGCGCGCGCATTCCAGCAGCCGGCGGCGGTTCTCGCGCTCGTTCCAGACATGCGGCTCGCGCGGCGGGTTGGACAGCAGCTCCAGCAGCTTCGGCTCGCGCCGCAGGATGTCCGCGGTGGCGTCGGTCGATCCGTCGTCGAGCGCCACGAAGCCGTCGACGTGCGCGCGCAGGTGCGCAAGACAGCCTTCGAGCCACTGCGCCTCGTTACGCACCTGCATCACGCAGACGATGCGCAGCCGCGAGGTCAGCCGCTGCGGTGCGCCGGCGCTGCAGCGCGGGCAGAAGTAGTGCGGCGCCGGCTCGTGGTGCAGCATGCGCGCGCAGATCTCGCACTGGCGGCGCGAGCCCATGGCGAGCACCGGCGCCGGCTGCAGCCAGGCGGGCGCGGCCGCCGCCTGCGGCGTGTCGCGGCGCGCGATGCGCGAGAAATCACGGCCCCACCCGTCCTCATGCGGCCCGTTGGCGCGCACCGCCGCAGGGGTGCAGCGCTGCCAGTCGACGTCCGCGTCGAAGCGCTCGCCGCCGTCGCGCGCCTCGAAGGACAGGTGCAGCAGCCGCAGCGCGGTGCAGGCCAGCAACTGCCGGCCCGCCATTTCCAGGCGCACGCGGAAGTCGTCGTCGTCGCCGCCCCACTCCTCGAAGGACTCGTCGTAGCCGCCGACCGCATCGAAGGCCTCGCGTGCGCAGCACAGCGAGCCGTAGAAGGTGCGCAGGTACGGTGCCTCGGGCACCCTGGCCGCGAACAGCGCCTGCAGCGGCTCAT
>NZ_JBIQNC010000050.1:0-10497 GCF_044462705.1 Xenophilus sp. | reverse complement strand
ACCCGGCCCAGCGCCACGGCGCGCGGCTGCGACATCGCCGCATGCAGCGCCAGGGCCGGCGCGTCGCCCACGTAGGCCGACTCGGGCGAATGCACGAGCACGAAGCGCCCGGCGCTGTGGCGCACGCCGGCGTTGATGGCGCGGCAGGGCGGGCGCCAGGCATGCGGCCGGTCGTTGACCAGCAGCGTCCAGCACACCGCCGGGAAGCGCTGCAGCAGCCGCAGCAGCGGCGCCTCCTCGGCGCCGTCGTCGAGCGCGATCACCACCTCGATGCCGGGACGCGCCCAGTAGGGCGCGTTAAGGACGGCGACGCGCTCGAACTCCGCGAGCTTGCGGTAGAAAGGCAGCACGATGCTGAGCCACGGCGTCATGCCGCGTCCTCGTCCGCACGGGAGAATGCGCCATCCGGGCTCATCGATTCCATCCCGCCATCATGAACGGCTGCTTCATCAACCTGCAGCGCAGCAGCGCGCGGCGCGAGGCCATGCAGGCGCAACTGCGCGAACTCGGCCTCACCGGCATCCGGCGCCTGGAGGCGATCGACGCGGCCGGCCTGCCGCCGGCCGCGGCGGGCGCCGCCGTCTCCGCCGGCGAGCAGGCCTGCTTCCTCTCGCACCTGGCGGCGCTGGAGGCGGCCGCGCCCGGCGGCTTCCACCTGGTGCTGGAAGACGATGCGCTGCTGAGCCGGGCACTGCCGGCCCTGCTGCGCAGCGACGCGCTGGCGCGGCTGGAGCCCTTCGACCTGGTGTTCCTCGAATGCCTGCCCTACACCTCGGCGCCGGCGCTGCTGGCGCTGTGGCAGAGCCTGAAGCGGCACCTGCCGACGGACGCCTGCGCGCCGCGCGAGGCCGCCGCCGGCGTCGAGATCCTGGACGCGCGCGGGCTGTACAACTGGGGCGCGGTGGCCTACTTGGCCACGCCGCGCGGACTGCGCACGCTGCCCGCCCTGCTGCGCGAGGCGCTGGCCGCGGGGCCGGCCCAACCCCTCGACCTCACGCTGAACCGGCTGGTGCACGAGGGCCGCATCCGCGCGGCGGTGCTCGCACCCTTCCTGGCCACGCCGATGCTCGACAGCCATGCGCGCAGCACCATCGCGGACCGCCCGCGCGCCGCCGAGAACGACGCGCTCGGCGGCGCGCTGCGGCGGCTGTTCTTCGCCGGCCCGGTCGACGGGCTGGAGGGCCACGTCGCGGCCTACCGCCATGCCCCCCTGACGGCCGATCCGCAACTGCGGCTGCTGGCCGACCTGATGGCGCAGTTGTTCGTCATCACGGCGCGGGACGACTGACGGCCGAAAAGACCGGGGGTGCCTCAAAAATCCGCGCAGCCGTTCTTGCGCTCGGTGTCCACGCAACTCGTCAGGTTGGGACGCGAGCGCACGCGCGACCATTCGCGCGCCAGCAGGTCGTCGCCCTGCTGCGCGCGGTCGCCGCCCAGCGGGCCGGTGGCGAAGCAGATCGGCGCCGCGCCGATGTTGCGGTCGAAGGTGTAGGTGTAGGTGCTGGGCAGTTCGCGCACCAGATCCGGGCCGACGAGCGGCGGCAGGCGCCATGTCACGACGGGATCGGGCGCATTGGTTCCCCGGGCATAGATGAAGTGGTTGTCGCCGGGCGAGACGGCGACGGGACAGGGACCTGGATAGGGGCAGGCGAAGATGTCGGGCCGCTGCCCCGAGCCGGACAGGCCGCCGCGCGACTCGCCCTCCCAGGTGTCGGCCCAGATGCGCCAGGGCGCGCCGCCGATGCTGCCGCCGCCCGGGTTCTGGAAGCGCGCGGCCGCCACCAGGTCGACGCCGGAGGTGCTGCTGACGGGCATGTCGAGCGTGAGGTCGCCGGAGAGCGTGCGCACGAACACCGTGTCCGCCGCCATCGAGGTGGCGGACACCACCTGCGGCTGGTTGCTGGCGGCATCGAAGCCGGTGACCGACAGGGCGCCCAGGCGCACGCCGTCCACGTCCTGGTAGCGGAAGGCGCCCGCGGCGCCGCCCGCCAGGCTGTTCTCGCTCACGTTGTTGGCCGCCCGGTCCAGCAGCACGCTGCCGCCGGTGGAGCGCGCCAGCAGGTGCTGGGCCACCACGGGCGCGCCCGCCGTCTGCGTGATGTCGCCCGCCGACAGCAGGCCCAGGCGGTCGGCCGTGACCGGCGCGTTCAGCGCGATGCCGCCGCTGCCGGCGCCCTCGTTCTGCAGGGTGAGCGCGCCGCCGCGGGTCAGCGGCGCGGCGACCGTGATGGCGCCGGCATGCGTGTTGCTGCCCACCACCAGGGTGGGCGCGTTCAACTGGGACAGCAGCGCGTCCGAGACGGCGAAGCCCGCTGCCGGCGCCCCGCCCACGGTGATGGCCGAGGACGTGGCGTCGAAGACGTTCAGCGCGGTGTCCATGCCGCCGGGCCGCAGGTTGATGGTGCCGGCGGCACTCACCGGGGCCTCCACCACCAGGGCCGGCGTGCTGCCGCCGCTGGCGGCGCGCAGGATCAGGTCGCCGCTGGACTGCACCTGCGGCGCCGCGCCGGGCAGGGACGGCGCGCCGCCCGCCTGGATCGACACGCCGGTGCTGGCACCGGTGGCGCTGCCGGTCAGCTCGATGTCGCCGCCGCCGGTGGTCGCCAGGCGCGCACCGTTCTCCAGCCGCACGCCGCTGTCGGTGCCGTCGTAGATGTCCGCGTCGAAGGCGCCGCGCAGGCGGATGCTGCCGCTGCCCGTGACGATGCCGCTGCCGCCGGTGACCAGCACGCCGTGCGTGGCCGCATAGGCCGAGGACGGGTTGGAGCGCACCACCCCCCGGACCTGCACCTCGCCGCTGGTGGTGGTGATGCTGCTCTTGTTGCCGATCACCACGCCGGAGTAGCCGAACGGCGGGTTGCCCGTGGCGGTGATGTCCACGTTGCCCGTGGAGGTGGCGATGGTCGCGCCGGACAGGCTCACGCTGCCGCTGGCGATGCTGACGCTTCCGCCGGCACCGGCGTCGGACTGGCCCGCGCGGGTGTCGATCAGCGCCGCGGTGACGTCCACCGATCCGGCCGGCGCCCCGGGCTGGCCGGTGAGGATGGACACGCCGCCGCCGTCGGTCGTGATCTGGGTGCCGGAGCCGACGCCGACATAGGCCCCGTCGCCATAGGCCGCCATGGAAAGGGCGCCGCCGCCGGTCGCCACCTGGGCGGCGTTCAGGGAAACGGTGGAATTCGTCCCGGCGGCGCCGGGCGTGCCGGCCTGCAGCGTCAGGTTGCCGCCGCCGGTGTCGATGTCGGTGTTGAAGGCAGACAGGTTCGAGAAGGTGCCGCCGGCGACCTGCATCGTCACGTTGCCGCCCTGCGTGGCGATCGTGGCCCGGTCCGCCGCCGAGTTGCCCGAGAAGCTGAGGGAGTTGAAGGCGCCGCCGCCGGTGCCGGCGTTGAAGATCACGTCCATCGGCCCGGTGGTCGAGCGGATGGTGGGGGCGGCCCCCGTTCCGGCGAAGCTGCGGCCGATGCTGCCGGCCGCGTCGAGCTGGAAGAACACCGGCGCCGCGCCCGTGTTGCGCTCGATCAGCACGCCGTTGTCGAAGTTGATGTTGCCCGGATCGGTGCCGCCGGTGCCGGTCGTGATGGTCACGCTGGTGCCCTTGTTGAGGGCCGCGTTGATGTCGCCGTCCTGGATGGTGGAGGTGGCCACCGGCACGAAGGGATTGGTGGGCAGCGAGCCGCTGGCCACGCCGCTCTGGATGGTCACGTTGTAGGGGTCGATGAGCCAGCTGCCCGCCTGGCCCGCGGGGGCCGAGGCGTCCACCTGGATGCCGCCCAGCTCGAACGAGCCGCCCGACGTCTCGATCGTGCCGCCGTTGCCGCCGGCGCTGCCGCCCTTGGCCTCGAAGCTGCCGAAGGCGCGCAGCGAGCGATCGCCGACGACGCGGATGCTGCCGCCGTTGCCGGTGCCGCCCAGCGCATTGGCCTGCAGCGACAAGGCCGAGCCGATCGCCACCACGCCGGAATCCTCGTTGCCGGCGCCGGGCGCCGTGGCGCCGTGGATGTCGATGCTCCCGCCGCCGGCCTGGCCGCTGGCGTCGGCGAGGCGGGGGATGTCGGCCGCCGTCTCCGCCAGGATGTTGCGCCCGCTCACGCCGATGTGGCCGCCGACGCCGGTGGTGCTGACGACGTCCAGCAGGGGCGAGTCGTAGCCGCCGGCCGTCAGGCGGACGTCGCCCGTGCCGGCCGCGATGGTGATGGTGCCGCCGGCGGCGTGCAGGCCGTCAGCCTCCTGCTGCGACCGTACCTGGACGGCGAAGGGCGTGACATCCAGGTCCAGCGGCTGGAAGGTCACCGGCGCACCCGTCTCGTCGACGCCGAAGCCGGCGCTCCCCGCGGTGCCGCTGATCTCGATGCTGCGGCCCGCGCCGGCCTCGAGGCGTGAACCGTCGATCAGCACGCCGTGCGAGGCCTGCACCGTGAAGGCGGTGCTCAGCGAGGTCGCGAGATCCGGCAGCCCGGACGCCATGCCGGACAGGTCGCCGCCCTGCCCCGAGATGCGCAGGCTGCCGCCGGTGCTCAGTTCCGCGCCCGTGATCGACACGCCGGCGCCGCCTGCGGCCTCGCCGACCAGGTCGTCGGTGGCCCAGTCGCGCACCGTCCCGTTCAGCACGATGTCGCCGCTCTTGGACGACAGGCTGGCCGAGTAGTCGTCGCCGCTCACCCGCACGCCCGAGGCGCCCGCGGCACCGCGGCCGGTGAGGGTGATGCTGCCGGCCTCCGTGCTCAGCGTGCTGTCGTTGCCGATGCTCACACCGTCCGAGGCGCTCAGAACGCCGCTGCCCAACGCGCTGCCGATGCCGCCCTCTCCCCGCAGGGAAATGCTGCCCGAGCCGTGGGTGCTCAGCGTGCTTTCGCCCAGCCAGATGCCGCTGCGCACCTCGCCGGCGACATCGGCTTCCTCGCCCTTGACCTGCCCGCCGACGGCACTGCCGTCGCTCTTGCCCTGGCCGAAGAAACGGATGTTCCCGCCGTTGGCATCGATCACCGCCCCATCCAGCCGGATGGCTGCTGCCGCGCTGTTGGCCTTGCCCGCCTGCGCGAGCGCAAGGCCCTGCGCATCGGCGTTGAACTCGACGTTCAGCGCGCCGCTCTCGGAGGCGATCATGGCGCCCCCACCCTCGTCCTGGCGCATCTCGATGTTGCCCGCCGAGTTCACGCGCAGCGTGGCCGTGCCGCCGCTGTCCTTGATCACCTGCGCGCCGCTCTGGAAGACCACGCCGACGTTCTCCTGCGGCACCGTGCCGGACGAGCGCGTGGTGAGCGTCACGTCGGCGCCCTGGCTCAATGCCTTGCCGATCACGCTGGCGGCGATGTTGCCGGTGTCGCCGTCGCCCACGATCGTCAGGTTCTGGCCGCCCTCGGCCGTCCAACTGCCGTTGCCGCCGCCCGCGCCGCCGCCGGCATGGATCTTCGTGCCCTCCAGCACGCTGAGGTTGCCGGCCGAGGTACGGATCTCGCCGCCCTTCACGCCTGCCGCGTCGCCGCGCGCATCGAGCGTGCCGCCCACCTCGAGGCCGGCGGCACCGTCGACGCTGGCGCCGATCGCTTCCAGCACGATCTCGCCGCCGCGGTTGACCAGCGACCGGGCACGCACGGTGCCGCTCTGGTTGACCACCTGCTGCGCCACGCCCGACGCGCCCACCAGCACCACGCGGCCGCCGTCAGCGGTGATGGTGCCGGTGTTCATCACCAGCGCCTTGGTGCTCGCGTTGAGTTCCGCCTCCTCCGCGCTGCCGCCCGGGTCGGCCTGCACGACGGCGACCGAGGTGTTCATCAGCCCGCCATCGACCGGCACGGTGAACTTCGTCAGCCCGTCGCCCTCGAAGTCCAGCGTCACCCGGGCGCCCGACACCAGGCCCACCGAGCCGCGTGCCACGTTGATCTCGCCCTCGTTGCGCACCAGCGCGCCGATCAGCCCGACCGTGCCGCCCTCGCCCACGCTGATCGTGGCACCGGGCTGCACCGTCACGCGGGCGGTGCTGTTGGCGTCGTTGATGTCGCCGCCCAGGATCAACTGCTTGCCGCCGGCCATGAAGGCCTCGTTGCGCGTGGCCTCGTCCGGCCCCGCGATGTCCAGCGTGGAGGCGATCAGCCCGCCCGTGCTCACGCTGGAGCCCTTGGAGAAGACCACGCCCGAGGGATTGATCAGGTAGACCGAGCCGCCCGAGCCGGGCACGTCGGAGCCGATCAGCGTGCTGGTGAGCTTGCCCTGGATCACCGATGCCGTGCCGCCGGTGACGCGGTTGAGCAGCACGCTGGCCACGCTGGGCTGCACCACGTTGACGTGTCCGCTCTGGCCGATCGAGAAGCTCTGCCAGTTGACGATGCCGCGCTGCGACGCCTGGTTGATCGTCATGACGTTGCCGGCCACGCTGCCCGTCACGGAGCCGGCCATCACGTTGCCGAACTGAGGCAAGCCGCCAACGGGGCTCGGGCCGCCGTTGATGATGACTTGGCCCCAGGCCATGCCGGCGCCCATGCACGCCAGCGACAGCGCCAGCGGCCGAAGGCGCCAGTGCCGCGGCATGGCCTTCGCGGAAAGATCACGGTTTCTCATGGCGCCTCTCAGAATGTCTTTTGCGCCTGCACGTACAGCCGCGGGTTGCGCCCGCCGCCGTCGGCGCGCGCCGGCTCGGTGCCCGCGCGCCAGGCCAGCGTGGCATTGATGGCGAAGTTGCCCGGGCGCACCCAGCTCAGGCCGATGCCCGCACCGCGCAGGCTGCGCGAATTGGGCACGGCGTCGTAGATCGTCGGGTTCCTGATCTGGCGCCCGCGCGCCGCGTCGTAGAAGACGAAGGGGGTGAGTTCGGCGTTGGCCGACCAGCGCCATTCCACGGTGCCGATCAGCCCCTGGTCCGCCAGCACCTCGCCCGAGGGGTAGGCCCGCACCGCGCGCGCGCCGCCGAGCGACAGCTTCTCCGAGGCATCGAGGTTCCTGCTGGCCCACTGGCCGCCCAGCGCCAGGTACAGCGAATGGCCGGGGATGACCGCCTGCAGCCGCGAGAACTGGAAGGTCGCCTTGCTGAAGCCGCCTTCGGTGCGGTGGCCGCCCACGCCCTGATCGGCCAGCAGGGTGTCGGCGTCGCCGATGGACAGGCGGCCGCGGTAGAGCGTGCCGGCGCTGGCCCAGTAGCCGCCGCCCAGCCACTCGTCGCGGCGCTCCCAGGTCCAGCCCAGGCCAAAGCCGCGCACGCGCTTGCGCGCCGAGAAGTCCACCGCCCTGTACTCGTCGGTGAGCTTCTTGCTGTCGGCCGACAGGCGCAGGAAGAGGTTGTGCTGGCGCTGGCGGATGAGCGGGTAGTTCAGCGAGACGTCGAACACGTCGGCCTTGCCCTGCGCGCCCAGCTCGGCGAACTCGCCGCCCAGTTCGTAGTTGACGCGCGCCAGCCCCACGCCCACGCGCAGGCCGTTGGTGCCGATGGGCGCCTCGTAGGCGATGCGGCCGAACTGCAGCGCATTGCCGTTGGAGACCATGGCGCGCAGGTCGAGGTTGTCGCCGATGCCGAAGGGGCTGGCCCAGCGCACGGTGCCGCCGAGGCGGTAGCGACCCGATTCCTTGGTGCCGTGGTTGTCGGCCTCGGCCGCGAAACTCCAGCGCGGGCCGGGGTTCACGTCCACCACCAGGTCGGTGGTGCCGGGCGCGGTGCCCTCCTGCAGCGAGGAGCCCACGCGCAGCCCCGGCTGGTCCGACAGCAGCAGCATCGCGCGCTCGTACGACGGCGCGCTGACCGCCTCGCCCACCGCCACCGGCGCGAGGAAGCCGCGCACGCGCGCCTCGCTGGTCGGCGCCTCGGGCGCGAGGTTGACTTCCATCTTGCCGATGCGGCCTTCCACGATGCTGATCTCGACGATGCCGTCCTGCACCTTCTGCACCGGCACCACGGCCTGCGCGAGGAAGTAGCCGCGCTCGCGGTAGCGCTGGGTGATGGCGCTGGCCAGCGCCTCCAGGTCGGCCAGCGTCACGTCGCGGCCGATGTAGGGGGTGGTGAGCTCGCGCAGGTCCTCGGACGACAGCGCCTGCGCGCCATTGAGGCGCAGGTCGTTGAGGCGGAAGGAGACGGCCGGCGCGGGCGCGGCCGGCAGGGTCTGCGGCGCGGCGCCCTGGGCGGTGGGCCGGGCGCAGGCGTCGCAGGGGTTCTGCGTGGGCAGCAGCGGCAGCTGCTGGGCCGCGCCTTGGGCGCGCGCGGCGCCGGGCGCGGCGCACAGCAGCAGCGCGGCGGCGGCGGTCGCCAGGGGATGCGGCTGCATGGGGCGTCGAGGGGTGTGCGTCATGCTCTTGCTGCTGCTCATGCGCCGCCCGCCGTGACGGTGAGGCGCCAGTTGCCGATCAGGTTGAAGGGCGCCCAGAAGAAGGGGTGCGCCAGCTTCGGGTTGCGCAGCACCGCGAGCTGGCCGGCCTGCATGGCCTGCTGCAGATCGCGGCCCTTGGCCAGTTCGCCGTACAGCGTGCTCATCAGCACCTCGGTCGCGTCGTCGGAGACGGGCCACAGCGAGGCGATCAGGCTGGAACTGCCGGCCGAGAGGAAGGAGCGCGTGAAGCCCAGCACCTCGTCGCCCTGCGCGATGCGGCCCAGGCCCGACTCGCAGGCCGACAGCGTGACCAGCGCGTTGCTCTGCATGGGCAGCTCCAGGATCTCGTGCGCCTCCAGGAAGTTCTGGCGGCCGCCCTCGTTGGCCAGCAGGATGCGCGAGTACAGCGGATCGACCTGGTCGGCCTCGGCGTGCGCGGCCACGTGCACGATGGGCGCGCGGCCCACCGCCTCGCGGAACTGCGTCTTGGTGGCCTGCGCGCCCATGAAGACGCGGTTGCTGGGGAACAGGCGCGCGAGCTGCTTGACCTCGGCCTCGGAGCCGGGCAGGTCGTACTTGTCCTCGATGCGCGGGTTGCCGAAGGCCGTCAGGTCGGCCTGCGCGCTGGGCGTGCGCTGCGCCAGCTGCACGGCGATGCTCATCGAGGGCGCGACGGCGATCGGGTGCGTCTCGATCAGGTAGCGGCCGCCCACGCGCAGCGCCTGGAAGGGCAGGTAGTGCAGCGGCCCGTGCGGCACGATCACCAGCCGCTCGCCGGCCTTCAGGCCCAGCGGGCCGATCAGCGCCTCGCCCAGCTTCTCGCCGTTGGCCACCGCCGTGCGGCGCCCGCGCACCACCGAGTTGCGGTACGTGTCGACCAGGTCGGTCAGCTCGTCGCGCGTGACGGCGATGCTCTGCGTGCGGATGCTGTCGGGCCCGATCACCCACACCTGCAACCGCTCGGGCAGGACGTGGAACTCGATCACCCGCTCGTCGGGCCGCAGCGCGCGCTGCAGCGCGGGCAGGTCGATGGACTGCATCGCCTGCTCGCTGAGCTTCGCCCGGCCGCGCACCGCGTCGAGCAGGGCGCGCGAGCGGCTGCGCTCGCTGATCTCGAAGGCGCGCTGCGCGTCGCCCACTTCCGCGTACAGGCCGATGGCGCGCTCGAACACCGACTGCAGGTCGGAGAACAGGCCCATCTTGAATTCCTCGCTGCGGAAGCGCGCGCGCACCTTGTCCACGTTGCCGACGGCGCGGCCCAGCGCGTCGGCGGCGGCGGCCTTGTCGCCCAGCGCGAGTTCGCTGCGCGCCAGGCCGTCCCAGGCCCACAGGCGGTAGTACTCGGTGTCGGTGCCCATCTGCCGCGTGGTGAGGTCGGCGTAGAGGGCCTTGGCCTCGGCCGGCTTCTTCTCGGCCAGCAGCAGGCTGGCGCGGGTGCGCTCGACCTGCGCGGCCAGGGCGGCGTCGCGCGGCGTGCCCAGCTCGTCGACGACCTGTCGCGCGCGGGCGGTGTCGCCGGCCTCGATCAGGGCGTTGGCCAGCGAGGCGCGCACCAGCGGTGCGTAGCGCTCGGAACTGGCGGCCAGCGCCTCGTCGTAGCTGCGCACCGCGCCGGCATAGTCGCCGCGCCGCGCCGCCACGTCGCCCAGCACCTTGTGCGCAGGGCCGACCACCAGCTTCGGGTCGCGCGCCGGGTACTTGAGCGCCTCGCGCGCGAACTGCTCGGCCTTCTCCAACTGGCCCGAGTAGCTGTAGACGATGGCCAGGTCGCGGTTGGCCATGGCGCGCAGGTTCGGGTCCTGCGTCTCGCCGGCCAGGTGCAGCGCCTTGCTGGCGGCGCGCACGCTCTGGCGGAACTCGCCCGCCTCGGCCAGCGCCACCGCCTGGCTGCAGTACTGGTAGCCGCTGAGCTTGACCTGGTCCTGCGAGTAGAGGATGGCGCCGTCGTTGGTCAGCGCCAGCAGGGTGTCGGTGTCGGCGAGGCGGGCCTGCTCCTGCCTGGCCGCGACGGCCTCCGCATCGGGTGCCTGCTGAGCCCCGGCTCCGGGCGATGCCGCCAGCGCGGCGATGACGGCACCCAGCCACAGCCCATGCACCATGCGCCGGCGCCACGGGTACCGCACGGTGCTCTTCGTCGCCAATCGTTCCATTCGACCCCCAATGCCGCGCCGCGCCCGCCGCCGCACACCGGCGGCCGGTCGCGCTT
>NZ_JBIQNC010000049.1:0-26112 GCF_044462705.1 Xenophilus sp. | reverse complement strand
GGCGTGAGCTTGGCGACAGAGAGCGCCAGCCACTTCTCGCCGTGCCGGTTGAAGCGGACCTTGGCGCGCGCGTCGTCGCCGCTGCCTTCCAGCGCCAGCAGCGTGCCCTCGCCGAACTTGGTGTGGAACACCTGTTGGCCCACGCGCAGGCCCTGCGGCGTCTGCGCCTGCCGCGGCACCGGCGCCGCCGCGGCGCCGCCGGAGAAGTAGCCGCCGTCGAAGCCGGCACGCGACGCCCGGCTGCCCATCGAACCCGGGCCGGCGCCGAACTGGCCGAAGCCCGCATTGCGCGGCGTCAGCCACTTCAGCGCCTCCTCCGGCAGCTCGTCGAAGAAGCGGCTCTTGACGTTGTAGCGCGTCTGGCCGTGCAGCAGCCGCGTCTGCGAGTGGCTGAGGTACAGCCGCTTGCGTGCGCGGGTGATGGCGACATACATCAGGCGGCGCTCCTCCTCCAGCCCGTCGAAGTCGCTCATCGCGTTCTCGTGGGGGAACAGGCCCTCTTCCAGGCCGCTGATGAAGACGACGTCGAACTCCAGGCCCTTGGCGGCATGCACGGTCATCAGCTGCACCGCGTCCTGCCCGGCCTGCGCCTGGTTGTCGCCCGATTCGAGCGCCGCGTGCGTGAGGAATGCCGCCAGCGGACTGAGCGTCTCGCCGGTTTCGGCATCGGGGACCAGGGCCTCGTCCATCAACGGGCGCGACGGGTCGATGCCCTGGCTCGCCGGGCTCTGGCGCAGCTCGTCCACGGGCAGCGCCACCGCGTCGCGGCCGAAGCCCTCCTGCGTGACGAAGCTCTCGGCCGCGTTGACCAGCTCCTCCAGGTTCTCCAGCCGATCGGCGCCCTCGCGGTCGGCGCGGTAGTGCTCGACCAGGCCGCTCGCATCCAGCACCTGCTCGATGATCTCCTTGAGCGACAGGCCCTGCGTCTGCTCGCGCAGCACGTCGATCTTCGCGACGAAGGCCGCCAGGTTGGCGCCCGCGCGGCCGCTCAGGCCCTCCACCGCGGCGTACAGCGACAGGCCCCTGGCGCGCGCCGCATCCTGCAGTTGCTCCACGCTGCGCGCGCCGATGCCGCGCGGCGGGAAGTTCACCACCCGCATGAAGCTGGTGTCGTCGCCCGGGTTCTCCAAGAGGCGCAGGTAGGCCAGCGCATGCTTGATCTCGGCCCGCTCGAAGAAGCGCAGGCCGCCGTAGACGCGGTACGGCACGGCGGCGTTGAACAGCGCCGTCTCCATCACCCGGCTCTGCGCGTTGCTGCGGTAGAGCACGGCGATCTCGCTCCTCGGCACGTCGTCGCGCACCAGCTGGCGGATCTCCTCCACCATCCACTGCGCCTCGGCGAAGTCGCTCGGCGCCTCGTACACGCGCACCGGCTCGCCGGGGCCCTGGTCGGTGCGCAGGTTCTTGCCCAGGCGGTGGCGGTTGTGGCTGATCAGCGCGTTGGCCGAGTCGAGGATGTTGCTGAAGCTGCGGTAGTTGCGCTCCAGCTTGATCTGGTGCGCGACGTCGAACTCGCGCACGAAGTCGCTCATGTTGCCCACCCGCGCGCCGCGGAAGGCATAGATGCTCTGGTCGTCGTCGCCCACCGCCAGCACGCTGCCGGCGCCGGGGTGGAAGCGGCCCTGCTCGTCGGTGCTGCCCGAGAGCATCTTGATCCACGCGTACTGCAGCCGGTTGGTGTCCTGGAACTCGTCGATCAGGATGTGGCGGAAGCGCCGCTGGTAGTGCTCGCGCACCGGGTCGTTGTCGCGCAGCAGCTCGTAGCTGCGCAGCATCAGCTCGCCGAAGTCCACCACGCCCTCGCGCTGGCACTGCTCCTCGTAGAGCTGGTAGAGCTCGACCTTCTTGCGCTCCTCCTCGCCGCGCGGCTGGATGTCGCGCGGGCGCTGACCCTCCTCCTTGGCGCCGGCGATGAACCACTGCGTCTGCTTGGCCGGGAAGCGCTCGTCGTCGACGTTGAACTGCTTCATCAGCCGCTTGATGGCCGAAAGCTGGTCCTGCGTGTCGAGGATCTGGAAGCTCTGCGGCAGGCCGGCGAGCTTCCAGTGCGCGCGCAGGAAGCGGTTGCACAGGCCGTGGAAGGTGCCGATCCACATGCCGCGCACGTTGACGGGCAGCATCGCCGTCAGGCGCGTCATCATCTCCTTGGCCGCCTTGTTGGTGAAGGTGACGGCCATCACCCCGCCCGGCGACACCTGCCCGGTGGACAGCAGCCAGGCGATGCGCGTGGTCAGCACCCGCGTCTTGCCCGAGCCGGCGCCGGCGAGGATGAGCGCGTTGCCCGCGGGCAGCGTCACCGCGGCCAGCTGTTCCTCGTTGAGGTTGGCGAGCAGAGGGGAGGAAGAAGCGGAGGAAGCGGCCGCGCTGGGCCCGGCATCGAAGCCCGGAAGAGACATGCCCGCATTGTAGGAACGCGGGTCATGCCTCGGCGGCCGGAAGCGCTCAGGCGCCGATCTTGAAAGTGCCCTTCATGATGCCGGAGTGGCCCGGGAAGGAGCAGAAGAAGGTGTAGGACTCGCCGGCCTTGAGCTTGGACATGTCCACGGCGACCGAATCGGTCTCGCCGCCGCCGATCACCTTGGTGTGTGCGATCACCCGTGCATCGCCGGCCTTGAGGTACTGCGCGTTCAGGCCGGCGGGGATGCCGTCGTTGGCCACGGCCTGCACGTCGGCCGTCTTCGTCAGCACCCAGTTGTGGCCCATCGCGGCCTTGGGCAGCTTGCCGACGTGCTTGAGCTGCACGTTGAAGGTCTTGCAGCTCTTGGGCGCGACGATCTCCTTCTTGTCGAACTGCATGGCGTCATTGCTCTCGACGGTGACGGCGCAGTCGGCGGCATGGACGGCCACGGAACCGACGGCCAGGAGGGCGGCAACGAGATAGTGCTTCATGAAGGTACTTTCCTTGGGGATGTGCAGCAGGGCTGCGGGCGGGCGGCGCCCGGCACGGCCGGGCCGCCCGATGCAGGCATTCTGGACGGCAACGCCGCGGGTCGGCATGACCTGGATCAAATCCCGTCGCCCCAGGGCGTCTTCGGCGCATCGGCCATGGCCCTTCCCATATGGCGGCCATATCCGCCGGCAGAATCCGCCGGCGCACACGCCTCGCTAGAATCAATCACCGGGCCCAAGTTTTCTTGCGCCCGGTTTTTTGTGGCCGCCCTTCCCTGGCGCGGCACCAAGGCCGGCCAAGCCAAGCGCTCATCCCTCCGAACCGTTCAACGACGTCATTGCGCTCAAAGGAGAGCCTGGCCATGGAAATCTTCGACTACGACAACGTCCTGCTGCTGCCGCGCAAGTGCCGCGTGGAAAGCCGCTCCGAATGCGACGCCAGCGTGGAGCTGGGCGGGCGCAGCTTCCGCCTGCCGGTGGTGCCGGCCAACATGAAGACGGTGGTGGACGAGTCCATCTGCCTGTGGCTGGCGAAGAACGGCTACTTCTACGTGATGCACCGCTTCGACCTGGACAACATCGCCTTCACGCGGCGCATGAAGGAGGCCGGCGTGTTCGCCTCCATCTCGCTGGGCGTCAAGCCGGCCGACTACCAGACGGTGGACCAGCTGGTGGCCGAGGGCCTGGCCCCCGAGTACGTGACCATCGACATCGCGCACGGCCATGCCGACAGCGTGAAGAACATGATCGCGTACCTCAAGCAGAAACTGCCGCAGACCTTCGTCATCGCCGGCAACGTGGGCACGCCCGAGGCGGTGATCGACCTGGAGAACTGGGGTGCCGACGCCACCAAGGTCGGCATCGGCCCGGGCAAGGTGTGCATCACCAAGCTCAAGACCGGCTTCGGCACCGGCGGCTGGCAGCTCTCGGCGCTCAAGTGGTGCGCGCGGGTGGCGACCAAGCCCATCATTGCCGACGGCGGCATCCGCGACCACGGCGACATCGCCAAGAGCATCCGCTTCGGCGCCACGATGGTGATGATCGGCTCGCTGTTCGCCGGCCACGAGGAGTCGCCGGGCAAGACCGTGGAGGTCGACGGCCAGCTCTTCAAGGAGTACTACGGCTCGGCCAGCGACTTCAACAAGGGCGAATACCGCCACGTCGAGGGCAAGCGCATCCTGGAGCCCATCAAGGGCCGGCTGGCCGACACCCTGGTGGAGATGGAGCAGGACGTGCAGAGCTCCATCAGCTACGCCGGCGGCAAGCGCCTGATGGACATCCGCAAGGTGAACTACGTCATCCTGGGCGGCGACAACGCCGGCGAGCACCTGCTGATGTGAGCGCCTGGGCCCGGGCGCCACGCGGCCGCCGTTCGTTGTAAAATACGTGGCTCGTTGTGGGGGGGTAGCTCAGCTGGGAGAGCGCCGCGTTCGCAATGCGGAGGTCGGGAGTTCGATCCTCCTCCTCTCCACCACTATTCAGCGCCCAACCGTTCTCGGTTGGGCGTTTTCCTTTGCGGATTCCGCACACCACGCGGGGTTCCCGGCCATTCTGCGGGTGCCACCAGCCGGTCGCACGACCGCCACGACGCGCCCGGTTCGCCCCTGTTCCGCCCTATCTTCTCTCGAAACCTGCGCCAACTTCTTCGCCGTGGCACTCGCAGACGGCGTTGTTCATCAACCACTTGTGCGTGTGTCGACGGGAATGGTTGGTTCGCGGGTTTGCACGGGCAAAGCAGAACGACAAACCCGCGAGGCCAGCCTCCAGTTCAGCCCTTGGGCGGGAACGGATCGTCACCGTAGCTGTTGCGCTCACGGATCTGGCCGTCACGCCCTTGGATGAACATCTCGCTCTGCTGGTTGATGGCGATGCCCCGCGCACGGTCAATCGCCTGTTGTTGCGTGTCATGGATGGAGGTGAGACGGTCATTGCCTTCTCCCCGCACACCCCACCGATCGCCGCCGTTGATGGGTACGACCCATTGGTTTTTTCCGCTCATTTCAAGCACTCCAAAAAATTGAAAAGGTCAGGCTCTTGAAGTCGGCGCGAGCCTCGGCGCATCGGATGGTGAGATCACGTCATGGAGACCTCCTTTCCCGATGTTTGGCGTAGGGAGTCCACCGCGCCCGCCGCGCACGGCATCGAATACAGCCCTGCGCGCCTCTGCGTGACCACGAGCGCGCCGTAGGCGGCGTGTTGCGCCGCAGGCTCCGGCTTGCCCTTGTCCTTCGCCTTGATCTTGAACAGGTCACTCGGCTTGGCGCTGTCCAGACCCGCGCGCTGCATGATGCGTTCCGCCGTCGTGGCCTCGCCCTTGAGCGACCATAGCGCCTCGAACACCTTGGCCTGACCGTCGGTGAATCGGATCGGCGTGCTGCTGATGTCAGGCAGCGTCGCCCATTTGAAGTCCGCCGAGAACGGGCCGTTCACCGGCGTGGCCGGATCGGCGACCGTCGGTTGCGCGGACGGTAATGATGTGCCGACGAGTGCGATCCCGCCGCCGTAGAACGTGAAGCGTTCCTCCAGCGCCAGCCATTCCACGCCCGGGCCGAAGGGCGACCCGCGCGTCGTGCGCGGCCTCGGCGTGATCACGCGGATGTCGCCGCCCGCCACGCGCACACGATCCAGCAGCGCGGGTTCGTGCAGCACCCGCGCCAGATTGCGGGCCAGCAGAACGGGCGAGCATCGAGCATCGCCGAGCCGCCACACGCCGCCGCCCAGATCATCGATGCCGTCACGGCTTTCGATACCGAGCGTAAGGCGTATCTTCTGACGCAACCAGTCCTCGTCCAAGGCCAATGCGGCACCATCGTTCGCTTCGACGGCGACTGGCCCGCACTCCGGGCAACGACACATGCGGCCGCCGCGACCATCGCCCCAGACCTGCGCCCGATGCTGCTGACAATGAGGACAGAGGACGAACGACTGATCGACGACCGTCGGCTTGACGGCCTTGCCGAGGACGGACAGTGCGGCGGCGTCGCGCGGCGACAGCGTGTTGCGCAGCACGGGCGTGCCGCCCGCGAACAGACGGCAGACCAAGGCCCAGGCATCGTGCGCCGCCATCGATCAGTCCTCGAACGCCGAGGAGGAACTGATCGCGTCGGCCTCCGGCGGAAGTTCCTGCGCGCTCAGGGTCTGGCCCTTCTGCAAGATGCCCACCGAGACCAGATAGCCTTCCAGCTGCGCCTGCATCTTGGCGTCGAACTTGTGCAGGTTCAGACGCCCCTTGCTGGTCACCTCAATGGTGACCACCTTGGCACGCGTGCGGCCCGGCTCGGGCGGATAGTAGAGATTGATCTGCGCCGCCGTCACCGCCCAGTTGCCTTCCAGCGGGCCGGGCAGCTTCTCCTTCAGCAGCTCATGCACCGAGCGTTGCTGGCTGGACTGCATCGCAGTGCACTCGATCTTCAGCGCGGCGTCCGGGCTGAGGAGCGTGAGCGCCTTCAGTTGCACCATCGAGAAACCGTCCTCGAACGCTTCCGGCACGTCGAAGCCGGTGCGCAGCATCGACAAATTCAGCGTCGGCGACTTGATCCGGTGCGCGCTCGCCTTGACGCCCAGCACATGCTCGGCGAAGGCCTCGACCAGCATCTGCTGGTATTTCTGGCCGCCGCGCACCAGCGTGCGCACCACGCCGGTGGACTTGGCGTACTCCAACACCATGTGGATGTTGGGATTGCCAACGCGGCGCTTCAGGGCCGAACCCTCGAACTCCAGCCGCAGCATGGCCATGTCCTTGACGTGGACAGTGAGCAGGAACACGCCGGGGCTGCGCTCGACCACGTGCGCCACGCTGCTGTCGCCGCACTGCATCTCGCGCTTGTAGAAGGCCGAGATGGCGTGGCGCAGCGCGGCCAGGTTGGCGTCCGAACCGTTTGGCTGGCGCTTCAGGCCCAGATCGTATTGCTGGGTCTGCGGCCCGTGGTGCTCCCAGAAGCTGAAGTCGTAGGCGCGCTCGAACAGCGTCGGGTGGTTGACGTACAGCCAGAACGAGCGATGGACGTCGCTGCGGCACAGGGTCAGGCCCGCCAGCGCGGCACCGTCCGCTACCACGGCCTCGAACATCGCCTGCTTGCCCGCTACGTCGCCCAGTTGGACGGCGGCCATGAGGTTGGCGATCATCTGGTCGCGGGCTGCGGTGTCGGGCCACACCTTGACCGCCTCCACCAAGAACTGGCTGGTCTCCGGCGTGTCGTCCCACGCGAACCCGTCGGGCACCGGCAGGCCATGCGTGGTCAGGAAGTCGCGCAGCGTGGCATCCACCGGCAGCTCGAGCATCACGTCGACAAAGGTTTTCTTCATCTTGTTTGTCCTTTCTGGATCGGCGTCGGAGGTCTGCGACCGATGTACGGGCTGCACGGGCCAGCGACAGGGTTACTGAACACGTATCTCGCGTAAGTAAAGTGACGAGATACAAGCGCGATTCTGAACCGCAGATTTCCGCTTGTCAATCAACGGGGCACATCTAGACCTTTTATGTATCTCACGGCTATACTTCGAGCCTTGATTCATTCACTGGCTGTTTAGCCATTACAGGAGCATCGCCATGGCTTCGGCGTTTGGAGCGCGCCTGCGGCGCTTGCGCGAGGCGAAGAAGTTGACCCTGCAACAGGTCGCCGACGCAGTCGGCTGCACCAAGGCGTACATCTGGGAACTGGAAATGAAGGATGGGCAGCGCCCCACCGCCGAGCGGATTCAGAAGATCGCTCAAGTGCTCGGCGTGACGATGGAGGATGTGATGGGTACACCCATGCAGCAGGCACCCGAAGCCAGTCCCGAGGACGTGGCTTTCTTCCGCGAGTACGCCGGGATGACGGACGAGGAAAAAGATCGCTACCGCCAGGCGCTCAAGATCATGTTCCCCGACAAGGGCCAGGGCGGGGACTGAGGATTGAGCGCAGCGCAGACCCTCACTGGCTCCATTGCCGCCAATACCGTCCAGAAGTGGTTGCGGGCGTGGTACAGCACGGGCATGCCCGACGCCATCGATCTGGAGATCGTCCGGCAGATGCTGCCTGGCACGCCCTACGGCACGGGCGTCCGGGAGATCAAAGCGCCGATGGTGCTCGACGTCGATAGTTGCGAAGGCATGCTGGTGCGCAACCCGAAGAATGCGGCCGAGTGGGGCATCTTCTACAACGGCAAGGCCAGCCCCGAGCGCCGGCGCTTCACCATCGCCCATGAGCTGGGCCACTTCATCCTCCATCGCGGCCAGCAGCAGAGCTTCAACTGCGACAAGGAAAGCGTCTACTCCGGCGTCGACACCATCCGCGCCATCGAACGCGAAGCCGACGACTTCGCCAGCAACCTGCTGATGCCCGGCGATCTGCTGCGCGACTGGATTTCGAACCAGCGCATCGACCTGCACGTCCTCGGCGCCATCGCCAAGCGGTTTCAGGTTTCGTTCGAGGCGCTGTGCATCCGCTTCATCAAGTTCACCACGCAGCGCGCGATCCTCGTCTATTGGGACAACGGCTACGTGAAGTACGAATGGCGTAGCAGCAGCGCCGTCAAGACGCGGGCGCGCATCCGGCGCAACGCCGATCCGCAGGAACCGCTGCCGGGCACGCTGGCCGCCAACGCCAGCGTCGATCAGGAATGGGATGGCACGGAGATGTCCGCCGCGATCTGGTGTCCGGAGGAAGCGCAGCACATGAAGCTGCGCGAGTTCAAACACAGCTACGGCGCCCGTGATCGCATCCTCACGCTGCTACTGCTTGAAAGCGCAGAGCCGCGCGCATGGGATCGGTCATGGCAGGACGGTGAGAGTTTCGACAGCTACGATCAGTTCGTCTCGAACGGGCAGTTGCCGGATCAGCGATAGTTTTGAACGAATCAGGAAAAAGAAAATGGCCCGCATCGAAAATCACAAATACAGCATCGAGGAAGCCTTCAGGGAGTGCTTCTATATCGTGCCGGATTACCAGCGCGAGTACGTCTGGACGGATAAGGAAGTGCATCAGTTGCTCGAAGACATCGGCGAGCAGATCGATGCGGGGACGACGCGGGAATACTTCATCGGCACCGTGCTGGTGTCGCCGACTGACCAGAAGAACCACTACGAGGTGATCGACGGCCAGCAGCGCCTGACCACGTTCTTCCTTCTGCTTTGCGCCCTCAAGCATATGTTTCAGGGTGAGCCGCAGCGGCAGACCGTCAGCGGCCTGATCTCGACCAGCTATACGGATGGCGACGGGGAAACACGAACCAGCTTGAAGCTGGAACCGCGCTATGAGAACGCGGGAGAGGTCATCACCAAGCTGGTGGAACTCGACGCCGACCCGCAGACCGTGCGTGCGGGCATTCAGTCGGCAGGCATCGCCAGCTTCGGCTCGCTGGAGAACTTGGTCAACGCCTACAGCACGCTGTACCGCTACCTGAAGGACAACTACGACAGCGCGGCCAAGTTGAAGAAGTATTGGGGCTATCTGGCCAACAACGTGGTGTTCATCCAGATCTCCACGGACGTGAGCAGCGCCCTGAAGATTTTCGAGACCATCAACGAGCGAGGCGTCGGTCTCAACCCGATGGACTTGCTCAAGAACCTGTTGTTCACGCAGGTGAAGCAGGCGCAGTTCACCCAGCTAAAGGACGAGTGGAAGAAGATCACCAAGCCGTTGGAGAAGGAAAAGGAAAAGCCACTGCGCTTTCTGCGCTACTTCCTGATGGCGAACTACGTCATCAAGAACGACCGTGGCGACGCCGTGGTGCGCGAGGACGAAATCTACGACTGGTTCGTGGACAAGGACAACGCGGCGCTGTGCGACTACGCCAACAAGCCCTTCGAGTTCGTCCGCAAGGTCATCCGCAACGTCGAGCACTATCTCGCGTTCTCGAACGGGCGGGGCAACGACGGCAAGCCCAGCCTTGCGATGGACAGCCTCAAGCGACTGGCGGGCGGTGCCTTCAGTTTGCACTACGTCCTGCTCTTGGCTGCGGCCAATTTCCCGAAGCCGCTGTTCGACCACTTCGTGGCGCAGTTGGAGAGCTTTCTCTTCTACTACATCTTCACCAAGACGCCGACCAAAGATCTGGAGCGCAGCTTCTCCCAATGGGCTGACGAGCTGCGCGCGATTGCCGCCGCTACCGACCCAGTCAAGCAGAAGGTACAGCTCAATGCCTTCATCGCCGACCGTTTCGACACAAATATGGCCGGGAAGTCGCAGGAGCTGGTCGATGCGCTGCGGCGCTTCACGCTGTATTCGATGCAGCAGTACCGCACGCGCTATTTGCTGGCGCGACTGACGCAGCACGTCGAGATGGCTTTCAGCGGCTTGAAGACGCCGGGCAGCTTGGAGCCGTTCACCAAGCTGGAGATCGAACACATCCTGCCCGACAACCCGAAAGAGGAACTGCGCGGCAAGTGGGGCGCCGAGAATTCGGGTGCCGGTTACGACGATTGCAAGAACCGTCTTGGCAACCTGACCTTGCTGGAGAAGCCCATCAACATCGTCGCGGGCAACGATTTCTACACGGCGAAGCAGGCGGAGTACCGAAAGAGCGGCAACTATCTGACCCGAAGCCTGGTTGAACTGACCAGCGTCGGGCAGAACACGTCGATATCCAGAATCAACGAGAAGCTGAAGGCGTTTCCTGCTTGGGACGCCAAGGCCATCGAGGCTCGCCACGGGCTGCTGATCACTTTGGCGCAGGATGTCTGGAAGACGTCGCCCATCGACGTCTGATCGGTAATCGCGGTCGATCCATACATGACGACATTGCCCGCCGATGACGCGCTGCCGATGCAGCAACGTGAGGTTCAGCGATTGCTGGGGCGCTGCCTGCTGCGTCTGCAGCAGTACGAGAAGTTGATGAAAGCCATCGTGGCCCACCACGAAATCTCGGCTGCTGGATCACCGCTGGCGTCGAATCAAGAGCAGCGCATCGCGGATGCCGCCAGCAAAACGCTGGGCACCTTGGTCAGCACACTCCTCGGTTCGTATGTCACCAGCGACGAGGTGGAGGATGCTTCCGAGCCCGATGCACGCGACGACATCATCTCGTTCAAGGTAAAGATGAGCCTGCGCATGTCGGCCGAGGATTACGACAGGACGCAGAATGACTTGAAGGAACTGGTGCTGCTACGGAACAACCTGGTGCACCATTTCATCGACCAGCACGACCTTTGGAGCCTTGACGGATGCCGTGGCGCGCATGACACCCTGACGGTCGCCTACGGTCGCATCGATCAGCACTTCGAGCAACTGCGGGGCTGGGCCGAGCACATGGATCAGGCCCGACGTTTGGCGGCGGAATTCGCCCAGTCCGATGCCTTTCACGATCTGGTGATCCACGGCATCGCGCCGGATGGTTCGGTGGATTGGCATGCCGCAGGGATCGTGCGCGCACTCCGGGAAGCCACCGCTGAATTGGCCGTCGATGGCTGGACGCCGGTTGCCTCGGCAGGACGCTGGATCGCAGAGCGGCTCCCCGAACACCTGCCCGCCAAGTACGGCTGCAGCAGTTGGCGGCAGGTCGTGCACGAATCTCGCCTGTTCGAGCTTCGATATCGTGATGTGGGCGGCCAGCGCGCGGCTTGGTATCGGCCCAAACAAGCATAGCGCCAGCCCCGCTCACACCCGCTAAATCACGTTACGCGAAGTGCCCTCGGTTAATAGCATGAGCAGCGTTTTCCATCGAAACGCCTGCCATGTCCGAACTCGAACCCATCTCCATTTCCCCGCCGTCTGACCATCCTCGGCACCCGCAGCAGGAAATCGCCGACTTGCTGGCCGCGGCGCTGTTGCGCCTGCGCGCACGTCCGTCACGCGACACCACCGAAAACAGCGAGCGCGTTTGCCTTGGCTTCCCCGGCCAACAGCGCGTGAATGCGAACCCCGATCACAACAACGGAGTTCGCTCATGACGGCACACGCACCATCCACCACCACCTCGGTCGCCGCCCAGGTCGCCGGGCTTCCCCATCTCTCGATGGATGATCTCTGGAAACTGTGGGACGAGCATTTCGACGAGCGACCCGGCCACCATCATCGCGGTTGGCTGGAGAGCCGACTGGCCTACCGGATTCAGGAGCGCGCTTTCGGCGGCCTGAAACCCTCGCTGCGCAAGAAGCTCGAAGAGGTCGGCGAAACCGGCATCTTGCCCAAGCAACTGCGCGGCGACAGTCAACGCCTGCTGCCCGGCACCATCCTCACGCGCATCTACGACGACGTCGAGCATCGCGTGCTGGTGCGCGGCACGGGCGACTTCGAGTACCAGGGGCAACGCTTCAAGAGCCTGTCCGCGATTGCAGGCCACATCACCGGCAGCCATTGGTCTGGCCCGGTGTTCTTCGGCCTCAAATCGCCCGCGTCGAAGAAGGTGACGGCATGAGTTCGCCGCGCGCCAATCCGATGCCGACGGTCACGCCGAAGAAGCGTTGCGCTGTCTACACCCGCAAATCCACTGACGAAGGGCTGGATCAGGAATACAACAGTCTCGAAGCGCAGCGCGACGCTGGCCTAGCCTTCATCGCCAGTCAGCGACACGAAGGCTGGATCGCCGTCTGCGATGGCTACGACGACGGCGGCTACTCCGGCGGCAACATGGATCGTCCCGCCTTGCGCCGCCTGATGGTCGACATCGAGGCCGGGAAGATCGACACCGTGGTCGTCTACAAAATCGACCGCCTCACGCGCAGCCTGCCGGACTTCGCCAAGCTGGTCGAGGTGTTCGACCGCAACGGCGTGTCCTTCGTCTCCGTCACCCAGCAGTTCAACACGACGACCTCGATGGGGCGGCTGACGCTCAACATCCTGCTGTCCTTCGCGCAGTTCGAGCGCGAAGTCACCGGCGAGCGCATCCGCGACAAGATCGCCGCCAGCAAGGCCAAAGGCATGTGGATGGGCGGCATCCCGCCCTTGGGCTACGACGTGGTCGAGCGCAAGCTCGTCGTCAACGAACGCGAGGCGGCGCTGGTGCGCGACATCTTCCGGCGCTACGCCGAGCATGGCTCGGCGGCGCGGCTGGTGCGCGAACTGGACATCGAAGGCCATACCACCAAGGCGTGGGTGACGCAGACCGGGCGCGAACGCTCGGGCCGCACCATCGACCAGCAGTACCTCTTCTCGATGCTGCGCAACCGCATCTACCTGGGGGAAATCCGCAACCACGGCACCTGGTATCCCGCGCAGCACGAAGCGATCGTGCCGCAAGGTTTGTGGGACGCGGCGCATGCCTTCATCGAACGGCGCAAGCAAGCGCCGCGCGAGCACGCCGCCAAGCATCCGGCGCTGCTGGCGGGCCTGCTGTTCGCGCCCGACGGGCAGCGCATGCTGCACTCCTTCGTCAAAAAGAAGAACGGACGGCAGTATCGCTACTACGTTCCCTACCTGCACAAGCGGCGCAACGCGGGCGCGAGCCTGTCGCCCGGTGCGTCGGACGTGGGTCATCTGCCCGCCGCCGAGATCGAGAACGCGGTGCTGGCGCAAATCCACGCGGCACTGTCGGCTCCGCAGATGCTGATCGCGGTCTGGCGTGCCTGTCAGCAGCATCCTGCAGGTAGCACGCTCGACGAAGCGCAGGTGGTGGTGGCGATGCAGCGCATCGGCGACGTGTGGGCGCAGTTGTTCCCTGCAGAGCAGCAGCGCATCACGCGGCTGCTGATCGAACGGGTGCAACTGCACGGGCATGGGCTGGACATCGTTTGGCGCGAGGACGGTTGGCTCGGATTCGGTGCCGACATCGGCGCGCATCCGTTGGTCGAGGAATCCCGCGAACAGGCCGAGGAAACACTGGCATGAGCACCGAGACCAATCCGCGCAAGCTCACCGTCCGCATCGAGGTCGGAGCCGATGCCCGCAGCTATGTGAGCGACGGCCAGCGCGTCACGCTGGTACCGCTGACGATCAAGCGCCGCCAGAACCGCAAACTGCTGATCCCGCCTGCGCCGGACGCCACCGCCGCAGTGGGCGGCTTCGACGTGCCGATGATCAAGACGCTCGGCAAGGCGTTCTACTGGAAGCGGCTGATCGACGAAGGTGTCTATCCGACGACCGCCGACCTGGCGCGCGCGCTGAAACTGGAGCCAGGCTGGGCGGCCGAGGTGCTGCGCATGACCATGCTGGCACCGGACATCGTCGAGGCGATCTTCGAGGGCCGCCAGCCCCGGCATCTGAATCTGCACACGCTGCGTGGCCGCCAGGCCCTGCTGCCCCGCGACTGGGCCCAGCAGCGTCGGCTGCTGGGCTTCCCCGAAGCCTAAATCCATACCCCCCGATTTCCCCGATGACGGCGAGCCATGTGCTCGCCGTCTGCGTTTGCACGCCGGCGGATTGGCGAACCCGAAGTTCCCGCGTGGTTCGCCATTGCGTCCCTTAAAGGTTCGCCACCCGAAGTTTGGAATGACACCTGTTCCTCAACAACGTCACAGGAGCATTCCATGCAGACACCAGCCAGCACCATCCCCCGGTCGCCGCATCAGGCGATCAACAGCCTCTCACCCGGCGACCGCCGGGTGCTCAACGAAAACGAACTGGCGCAGCGGTGGGGCGTCAGCCCCAAGACCCTCCAGCGCTGGCGCAGCGAAGGCCGCGGCCCGCGCTACCTGAAGTTGTCCAAGCGCGTCGGCTATCCCGTGGACGCGGTCATCGAGTTCGAGCGCCAGGCGCTGCACGACTCGACGTCCGAACGCGCGGCGGTCTGAGGAGCGATGCCATGAACGACATCACCCTCTTTCCCGCCGACATCGCCGCGATGTCCGTCAGCCAGTTGGCGGCGCTGCCCGCCGCGCAGAAGGCCGAGATCGACAAGAACCTCGACGAAGCCCTCGACTGGCTCAAGAAGGCGCGCACCAAGTTCGATGCGGCGCTCGATGCCGCCTACGGCGAGCAGGCCCGCACGGCACTGCGCGATTCGGGCCGCGATTTCGGCACCGCGCACATCGACGACGGCCCGCTGCGCATCAAGTTCGAGCTGCCCAAGAAGGTCAGTTGGGATCAGAAGCAACTGGCAGAAATCGCCGAGCGCATCGTGGCCTCGGGCGAGAAGGTCGAGGGCTACCTCGACATCAAGTTGTCCGTCTCCGAATCCCGCTTCACGAACTGGCCTCCGGCGCTCCAGCAGCAGTTCGCCGCCGCTCGCACCGTGGATTCCGGCAAGCCGTCCTTCACCCTTTCCCTCGATTCGGAGCACTGATCATGAGCACCAGCTTCATCGCTTCGCTGCGCAAGCAGCTGCCGTCCATCTACGGCGAACACCTTCCCGACGACATCCGCTATCGCGGCGCCGATGGCCACGACGTCGTCGTCACGCTCGACGCGGCCACGGTGGACGAACTGGCCTTCGCCATCCAGACCGCCAACGCCGAAGCCCTGGCGCTCGGCCGCCGCCGCACCGCACTGGAGGAACTCCACACCGAGGCGCGCAAGCGCGCCGCGCGCGGGGCCGACCGCATCGCCGACATCGCGTGGGAGGGCTGATCATGAGCGCGATCATTCCCTTCCTGTTCGAGACGCACGCCGTGCGCGTGCAGGTCGACGACGCAGGCCTGCCGTGGTTCAACGCCAGCGACGTCTGCGATGCGCTGGAGATGAGCAACCCGTCTCAGGCAATCAAGTCTCACGTCGATGCCGATGATCTCCAGAAATTGGAGGTCATCGACAACCTTGGTCGCACGCAGCGCGCCAACCACGTCAACGAATCCGGCCTCTACGCCCTGATCCTCGGCAGCACGAAGGACGCCGCGAAACGCTTCAAGCGGTGGGTGACTGGCGAGGTGCTGCCCGCGATCCGCAAGACCGGCGCGTATGCCGCACCCGGCACGCTGGCGGCCTTGCCCGCGCCGACCCACGACCGCGTGAGCGCGATCCTCCTGATCGGAGAGGCGGTCGCCAAGGTGCCGGGCGTCAAGACCGGCATTGCGATGGCGGCGACGTTGACCTGCATTCAGGAGAACACTGGCCTCATCACAGAGGTGCTGCGCCGCGCCCTTCCAGCCAAAAGCGCTGCCGCCAACGAGCCGATCTGCTCGCTCAACGCCACCCAGCTCGGCAAGCTGCTCAACCGCTCGGCCAAGGCCACGAACCAGTTGCTGGCGGCGGGCGGCTTCCAGTTGCGCAACGACCGCGACGAATGGGAACTGACCGAGGCCGGTGAAGCGTGGGCCGAAGCCATGCCGTACTCGCGTAATGGCCACAGCGGCTACCAGATTCTCTGGAATCCCGCCGTCGCCGACGAGCTGAAGGAGGTGGCGTGATGTCCCTCCCGATCATCTCCGCGCAGCAGCGCATGGCCGAGCGCAAGGGCGTCAAGCTTCTGATGCTCGGCAAGTCTGGCATCGGCA
The DNA here is from genome assembly GCF_044462705.1 of Xenophilus sp. Taxonomy (NCBI): domain Bacteria; kingdom Pseudomonadati; phylum Pseudomonadota; class Betaproteobacteria; order Burkholderiales; family Comamonadaceae; genus Xenophilus; species Xenophilus sp. Next base: position 9,938 of record NZ_JBIQNC010000049.1, on the reverse strand, counting down.
AGACCACCCGGCTCAAAGACCTCGACCCGGCGACCACGCTGTTCCTCGACATCGAGGCGGGAGACCTCGCCGTGGCCGACTGGCCGGGCGACACCATCCGTCCGGCGTCGTGGCCGGAGTCGCGCGACTTCTTCGTGTTCCTCGCCGGGCCCGACAAGTCGCTGCCGCCGGACGCCGCGTTCTCGCAAGCGCACTACGACCACGTCGTCGAGAAGTTCGGCGATCCGGCGCAGCTCGACCGCTACCACACCTTCTTCCTCGACTCGATCACGCAGCTCTCGCGCCAGTGCTTCGCGTGGTGCAAGACGCAACCGGGTGCCACCAGCGACCGCACCGGCAAGCCGGACATGCGCGGTGCCTACGGCCTGCTCGGGCAGGAAATGGTCAGCGCCTTGACCCACCTGCAACACGCGCGCGGCAAGAACGTGGTCTTCGTCGCCATCCTCGACGAACGGCTCGACGACTACAACCGCAAGGTATTCGTGCCGCAGATCGAGGGCAGCAAGACCAGCCTCGAACTGCCCGGCATCGTCGACGAGGTCGTGACGCTGGCCGAGATCAAGGCCGAGGACGGCAGCGCCTACCGCGCCTTCGTCACCCACACCGTCAATCCCTTCGGCTACCCGGCCAAAGACCGCAGCGGTCGTCTCGATCTGCTCGAACCGCCGGACTTGAACGCGCTGATCGCCAAGTGCGCGGGCGCCGCCATGCCCGCCAGCTCCGCAGCCCATTCCGCCATTCCCGCATCCCACGAATCTCAGGAGTAATCGCCATGACCAGTAACTGGAACGACTTCAACGACGCCGAACAGCAACAGGGCTTCGACCTCATCCCCAAGGGCACGCTGGTGCCGGTGCGCATGACCATCAAGCCCGGTGGCCACGACGATCCGGCCCAGGGCTGGGTCGGCGGCTACGCCACCGAATCCTTCGAGACCGGCGCAATCTACCTCGCCGCCGAGTTCGTCGTCACCGGCGGCGAGCATGCCAAACGCAAGATGTGGTCGAACATCGGCCTGTATTCGAAGAAGGGCCCGACCTGGGGCCGGATGGGACGCAGCTTCATCCGCGCCGCGCTCAACAGCGCGCGCAACGTCCATCCGCAGGACAACAGCCCGCACGCCGCCGCCGCGCGCCGCATCCAGGGCTTCCATGAACTGGACGGCATCGAGTTCCTCGCCCGCGTGGATATCGAGAAGGACGCCAAGGGTCTGGATCGCAACGTCATCAAGCTCGCGGTCGAACCCGACCACCCCGAGTACGCCAAGCTCATGGGCGTGCCGCCCAAGGCCAAGACCGGCGGCGGTACTTCGGGCGCTCCGGCACAGGTTACGCCGTCGTCCTACGCCGCTACCGCTACGCCCGCCGCGCCGCAGCGCGCGCCGGTGACCGGCAAGCCCGCGTGGGCGCAGTGAGGGAGGCGAATGAAATGCTGGGTCTGCAAACGACAGGCGCGCGGCTACGGCCACACCGATGGCCGGTTCAAGACCGCCGATCCGCGCCGCTACGTGATCGATTGGGTGTTCTGCTCGCGCCGCTGTCAGGATGCCTTCCACATGCTCTACGGCAACTGGACGCGCGCGAAGGAAGGTCGCGTCGGCATTGGGGAGGTCGCCATGATCGATCCGTCTGATGTCGAACTGGCCGCGATGCGCAAGTGCCTCAAGGCCTTCGGCGAGGCGGCAGGCGAGATCGGCTTCGGCAAGCCCCTGGGCGACTATGCGGAAGCCGAGGCGCTCTGCGTCATCGACGCCATCGTCACCTGCTACACGGAGGCGATGGTCGAGCACCACGAGGCGACCAAGTTCCCGCCCGTGCGAGGCATGGCTCCGACGCCCGACCCGATGGCCAATCCCTTCGCCGATCTGGAGGACGACCTGCCTTGGGAAGAACCGAAGGGGAAGAAGCCATGATCGACTTCAACTCCTCATCGAGCATCTCGGGTCAGGTCACCGCGCTGGTCGATGCCGGGCTGCAGCGCGTGCGCGCGCAGCAGCCCGCGCGCGACTACCTCGGCGCGTCGCGTCTGGGCGCGGCCTGCGAGCGCGCCTTGCAGTTCGAGTACGCCCAAGCTCCCGTGGATCACGGGCGCGACACCGAAGGCCGGATGCTGCGCATCTTCGAACGCGGCCACGTGATGGAGGACTGCATGGTGGCGTGGCTGCGCGACGCGGGCTTCGACCTGCGCACGCGCAAGCCCGACGGCGGGCAGTTCGGCTTCTCCGACGCGCATGGTCGGCTGCGCGGTCACGTCGATGGCGTGATCGTCGGCGGGCCGGAAGGCTTCCGCTATCCCGCGCTGTGGGAGAACAAATGCCTCGGCGCGAAGTCGTGGCGCGAACTGGAGACGAAAGGCCTCGCGGTGGCCAAGCCGGTGTACGCGGCGCAGGTCGCGCTCTATCAGGCGCACCTGCAACTGCACGAGCACCCGGCGCTGTTCACCGCGATCAACGCCGACTCGATGGAGATCTACGTCGAGCTGGTGCCGTTCGATGGCGCGCTCGCGCAGCGCATGACCGACCGCGCGGTCAAGGTCATCACTGCGACCGAAGCCGGTGAACTGCTGCCGCGCAGCTTCAACGACCCCACCCATTTCGAGTGCCGCATGTGCGCGTGGCAAGACCGCTGCTGGAGGACACCGACATGAACAACACACTCTTGAATCAAGTGCTTGGCGAGCAACTGATCGACGTGCGCCAAGCCGCGCTGATGTTCAACTTGCCGTCGTACTGGCTCTCGCAGGCCAAGGAACGCCAGCAGCGCCGCATTCCGCACTACCGCGTCGGCAAGCTCGTCCGCTTCAAGCCCAACGAACTGGAAGCGTGGATCGTCGCGCAGCAGCCCTCCGGCGAGGAGGCTGCGGATGCTTGATTTCAACGACACGCAGACCCCTGTTCCTCGTGACCTCGACGCCGAACGCGAAGCGATCCGCGCCGAACTGCTCGCGCGGCTGGATTCAGTGCTGGCCGCGCTGTTCCCCGCAGGCAGAAAGCGCGGCGGCAAGTTCCTCACCGGCGACGTACTCGGCAGCCCGGGCGACAGCCTGGAGATCGTGCTCGACGGCGACAAGGCAGGCTTGTGGACGGATCGAGCCACCGGCGACGGCGGCGACATCTTCACGCTGATCGCCGCGCACCTCGGCATCGATGCCCACGCCGATTTCCCGCGCGTGCTCGACGCGGCGACCGAACTGCTCGGACGCGCTCCGGCGACACCGGCGCGCAAATCGAAGAAGGAAGCACCCGTCGACGACCTCGGCCCGGCCACCGCGAAGTGGGACTACCTCGATGCCTCCGGCAAGCTGATCGCAGTCGTCTACCGCTACGACCCGCCCGGCCGCAAGAAGGAGTTCCGCCCGTGGGACGCGCGCCGTCGCAAGATGGCTCCGCCCGATCCGCGCCCGCTCTACAACCAGCCGGGCATGACCAGCGCATCGCTGGTGGTGCTGGTCGAGGGCGAGAAATGCGCACAGGCGCTGATCGACGCAGACATCGTTGCGACCACGGCGATGCACGGCGCAAACGCGCCGGTCGAGAAGACCGACTGGTCGCCGCTGGCAGGCAAGGCCGTGCTGATCTGGCCCGACCGCGACAAACCGGGTTGGGAGTACGCGACGCAAGCGGCGCAAGCCATCCTGTCGGCGGGCGCGAAGAGTTGCCACATCCTGTACCCGCCCGAGGAAGCGGCGGACGGCTGGGACGCGGCGGACGCCGTGATGGAGGGCTTCGACGTCGCGGCCTTCCTCACCCACGGCCCGCGTCTCCAGATGCACGACGTCGCCGACGACGCCGAGCCGGTGGTCAGCAGCGACGAATCGGTGTGGGGCACGGAGGATGCGCTGGCGCTGGCCTTCACCCGGCGCTACCACCGCGACTGGCGCTACGTCGCCGCGTGGGGCCGCTGGCTGGTGTGGGACGGACATCGCTGGCGCACCGAGGACACGCTCGCGGCCACCGACCTGATCCGCAGCGTGTGCCGTCACGCCGCCGTCCACGCCGACAACCCCAAGATCGCCGCCAAGCTGGCCAGCTCGGGCACGGTCGGCGGCGTCGAACGGCTGGCGCGTGCGGATCGCAGGCACGCGGCCACCACCGCCGAATGGGACGCCGATCCGTGGCTGCTCAACACGCCCGGCGGCGTGGTCGATCTCAAGACCGGCCGGCAGCGTGCGCACGACCGCGCCGACCGGATGACCAAAATCACCACGGCCACGCCGGGTGGCGACTGCCCGATCTGGCGGCAGTTCCTCGTCGAAATCACCGGCGGCGACACCGAGCTGCAAGCCTACCTGCAACGGATGGCGGGCTACACGCTCACCGGCTCGACACAGGAGCACGCGCTGTTTTTCCTGTACGGCACGGGCGCGAACGGCAAGTCGGTATTCGTCAACACGCTGGCCACGATCCTCGGCGACTACGCGACCAACGCGCCGATGGACACGTTCATGGAAACGCGCACCGACCGGCACCCGACCGACATGGCGGGCTTGCGCGGCGCGCGCTTCGTGTCTGCCATCGAAACCGAGCAAGGGCGGCGCTGGGCCGAATCGAAGGTCAAGAACCTCACCGGCGGCGACAAGATCTCCGCGCGCTTCATGCGGCAGGACTTCTTCGAATTCTTCCCGCAGTTCAAGCTGGTCGTGGCGGGCAACCACAAGCCCGCCATCCGCAACATCGACGAAGCGATGAAGCGGCGGCTGCACCTGATCCCGTTCACGATCACCGTGCCGCCCGAGCGCCGCGACAAGCATCTCCAGCAGAAGCTCTTGGCCGAGCGCGACGGCATCTTGGCGTGGGCGGTTCAGGGCTGTCTGGACTGGCAGCGTCTGGGTCGGCTCGATCCGCCGCAGCAGGTGCTCGAAGCGACCGAGGAGTATTTCGAGGCCGAGGACGCACTGGGCCGCTGGCTCGACGAACGCTGCGTGCGCGAGGCCAACGCGAAGTCGCTGACCGCCGAACTGTTCAACGACTGGAAGCAATGGGCCGATTCCGCTGGCGAGTTCATCGGCTCGCAGAAGCGGTTCTCCGATCTGCTCATCACCCGTGGCGTCGAGAAGTGGCGCAACACGGCGGGCCTGCGCGGCTTCCGTGGTGTCGGCCTCAAGCATCCGCCCACGGCCGCTTACAACCCTTATGCCGACAACTGACCACCATGCCGACACACCCGACTGACGGATTTGACGGACTACGTCGTAACTCCTACGCGCGCGTGCGCGCACACGCACCTCATGGGGAGTTTCGATGTGATCCGTCCGATCCGTCAGTCCGAATCGAAACAAGGACTGCAACCATGACCACGACCATCCTCGCCCTCGACTTGGGCACCACCACCGGCTGGGCACTGCGCGGCAGCGACGGCAACATCACCAGCGGCAGCGAGAGCTTCCGGCCGCAACGCTTCGAAGGCGGCGGCATGCGCTTCCTGCGCTTCAAGCGTTGGCTCACGGAACTGAAGGCCGTGACCGGCGGCATCGACGTGCTGCACTTCGAGGAGGTGCGCCGCCACGTCTCGACCGATGCGGCGCACGCCTACGGCGGCTTCCTCGCCACGCTCACCGCGTGGTGCGAGCACCACCAGATCCCATACCAGGGCGTGCCGGTCGGCACGATCAAGAAGCACGCCACCGGCAAGGGCAACGCGGGCAAGGAGGACGTGATCGCATCCGTCCGTGCGCGCGGCCACTCGCCGTCCGACGACAACGAAGCCGACGCACTGGCGCTGCTGCACTGGGCCATCGCGCAGCACGATCTCGAACAGGAGGCGTGAGATGAAGATTCCCACGCCCATCTATCGCTGCCCCTTGGGACGGATGCAACCCGAGTCCACCGACCTCGAGGCAATGAAGCAACGTGGCTGGCGCGACCAGCACATCCTCGTCGTCAACGCCGCCGACGAACGCCTCGACTTCATCGAGCGGGAGTTCATCCGTCGCATCGGCGAACGTCTCTACGGACAGGGAGGCGCACGTCATGGCTGACCATCGCGCTGCTTGGACAATCGAAGACGTGGCCGCGCGCTTCGAGGAGGCGGCCAGCACCGGACGACGCCTGCCGCCCGTGCGCGTGCAGGGCTACTTCAACACCTGGCCGATCATCGTGCGCAAAGAGTGGGAGGCCTTCGCGGCTGACGAGACGGTCTATCGACCGTTTCCTCCGACGCCGGACGCCATCGAGCGGATGCTGGAGACGATGAAGTGGGTGCAGTGGCTGGAGGTCGAGCAGCGCCACCTCGTGTGGATGCGCGCCAAGCGCTACGGCTGGCGCGACATCACCATCCGCTTCGCCTGTGACCGCACGACGGCATGGCGGCGCTGGCAGCGCGCCTTGCAGACGGTCACCGACCAACTCAATGGCGTCGTTGCCGCGTAGTGATCTAGCGTGATTTGGCGCGCGTGGTCGGCAATGCGAGCGTGTCAGCGGGCATCATCGGTTTTTGAGCGTGCAACAAATCAGCCGGTTCGAGGGTAGGATTCGATCCATGATGAGGAGCAGTGGCAGCAAGGCGACAGTCGCTCGAAAGCCACGCTCCCGAGGCGAAATGGGCCCTTCCTGCGGAAAATCCCATGCGGGGGGCGCGAGCGCGACGCTTTCCTAGCGTCAGGGTGCGAACCGAGGTTCGCACGGTTCGCAGGTTCGCACCCCCCCAGTTCGCACCCTTCACTCCAACCCGCCCACGGCATCGTCCGTCGGCGGGTTTCGTTTTTTCGGAACCCGAAACCTTGAACCCCTTGAACGTCGAGTACCGCAAGGTCGAGACGCTGATCCCCTACGCCCGCAATCCGCGCACGCACAATGACGCGCAGATTGCCAAGATCGCGGCCAGCATCGTCGAGTACGGCTGGACGAACCCGATCCTCGTCGATGGCGACAACGGCATCATCGCGGGCCACGGGCGTCTGGCCGCCGCGCGCAAGCTGGAACTGGCGGACGTGCCGGTCATCGAACTGGCGCACCTGACCCCGGCGCAGAAGCGCGCCTACGTCATCGCCGACAACCGGCTCGCGCTGGACGCGGGCTGGGACGAGGAGATGCTGGTGCTGGAGCTGGCCGAGCTGTCCGAGGTCGGCTTCGACCTCGCGCTCACCGGCCTCGACGCCACCGAACTGGAATCGCTGCTCGCGGACGAGGCCGCCTCGGATGCCGAAGCACAGGACGACGACGCGGCGGACGATGCCGACGAAGTGCCCGATGCTCCGGCCACGCCGGTATCCCGCACGGGCGACGTCTGGGCCATCGGCGCGCATCGCCTGATCTGCGGCGACGCCTCCAATGCCGACGTGGTCGCCACCTTGATGGCGGGCGACACCGCCGCGCTCTGCTTCACGTCGCCGCCCTACGGCAACCAGCGCGACTACACCTCCGGCGGCATCGCCGATTGGGATGGCCTGATGCGCGGCGTGTTCGCGCGCCTGCCGGTGGCCGACGACGGCCAGGTGCTGGTCAACCTCGGCCTGATCCACCGCGACAACGAGTTCGTCCCGTATTGGGAGGTGTGGCTGGGTTGGATGCGCACGCAGGGTTGGCGGCGCTTCGGCTGGTATGTCTGGGATCAGTGGCCGGGAATGCCCGGCGACTGGCAGGGCCGTCTCGCGCCCAGCTTCGAGTTCGTGTTCCATTTCAACCGCGCCAGCCGCAAGCCGAACAAGATCGTGCCCTGCAAGTTCGCCGGGCAGGAAACGCACCTGCGCGCCGACGGCTCGTCCACGGCGATGCGCGGCAAGGGTGGCGAGGTCAACGGCTGGACACACGCTGGCCAGCCGACGCAGGACAGGCGCATCCCCGATTCGGTGATCCGCGTCATGCGCCACAAGGGAAAGATCGGCGAAGGCATCGACCATCCCGCCGTGTTCCCGGTCGCGCTGCCGCAGTTCGTCATCGAGGCCTTCACCGACGAGGGCGACGTGGTGTTCGAACCGTTCGGCGGCAGCGGCAGCACGATGCTGGCCGCGCAGCGCACCGGGCGCGTGTGCCGCTCGGTCGAGATCGCGCCGGAGTATGTCGATGTCGCCCTCCGGCGCTTTCGGCAGAACCATCCCGAGGTCGCCATCACGCTGCTGTCCACCGGCCAGAGCTTCGATGACGTCGCCGCCGAACGTGAAGTGGAGGTGGCGGCATGAAGTGGCTGGCCGACAAGATCGAGCAGTGGCCGACCGCCAAGCTCGTGCCCTATGCCCGCAACGCCCGCACGCATTCGGATGCACAGGTGGCGCAGATCGCCGCCAGCATCGCGGAGTTCGGCTTCACCAATCCCATCCTCGCGGGCAGCGACGGCGTAATCGTCGCCGGTCACGGACGATTGGCAGCCGCGCAGAAGCTCGGCCTCGACGCGGTGCCCGTGGTCGTGCTCGATCACCTGACGCCGACGCAGCGACGCGCGCTGGTGATTGCCGACAACCGCATCGCCGAGAACGCTAGATGGGATGAGGAATTGCTGCGCGTCGAACTGGAAGGCTTGCAGGACGAAGGCTTCGACCTCGATCTGACCGGCTTCGACGCCGACGCGCTGGCCGAACTGCTGGCGGGCGACGAGCCGGAAAACGTTGGCCAGACCGATGAGGACGCGGTGCCGGAGGTCGGCGAGACGCCGGTGTCACGACCCGGCGATGTCTGGCAGCTCGGCCCGCACCGGCTGCTGTGCGGCGATGCGACCGTGGCCGCTAGCTACGCGGCGTTGCTCGATGGCGAGGCCGTGGACATGGTGTTCACCGACCCGCCGTACAACGTCAACTACGCCAACAGCGCGAAGGACAAGATGCGTGGCAAGGATCGCGCGATCTTGAACGACAACCTCGGCGACGGGTTTTACGATTTCCTGCTGGCGGCGCTGACGCCGATGGTCGCCCACTGCCGTGGCGCGGTTTACGTGGCGATGTCGTCCAGCGAACTGGACACGCTGCAATCGGCCTTTCGTGCGGCGGGCGGCCACTGGTCGACCTTCATCATCTGGGCGAAGAACACCTTCACACTGGGTCGCGCCGACTACCAGCGCCAGTACGAACCGATCCTGTACGGATGGCCGGAGGGCGGCGAGCGTCACTGGTGCGGTGACCGCGATCAGGGCGATGTGTGGCAGATCAAGAAGCCGCAGAAGAACGACCTGCATCCAACGATGAAGCCGGTGGAGTTGGTGGAACGCGCGCTGCGCAATTCCAGCCGTCCGGGCAACGTGGTGCTCGATCCCTTCGGGGGTTCCGGCACGACGCTGATCGCCGCCGAGAAATCCGGGCGCGTTGCGCGCCTGATCGAACTCGATCCGAAGTATGTCGACGTGATCGTCCGGCGTTGGGAGGACTACACCGGCAAGAAGGCCACGTGCGCGGCACAGCCTGCGGAAATTCAGTGAGCCTGTGCGGCGGCGATCTCGTTGAGCATCGCCTGCGCCTTGCGGTCGCCGTACATCGCAAAGCGCAGTTGCTTGATGGCCTGCTCGAAGGACACGTCCTCGCGGCGGTTGTCGATGAACCAGCGCAGGGCGTCGCGTTTGCTTTCGATGGTGTTGGTCTGCGTCGTGGTCTCGTTCATGGTCAGGCGGCCTCCGCTTGCGCGTCGATGCCGCTCTGGATCACGAAGCCCGTGAGGTAAGGCAACCCGCGCGGGATGCCGTATTGGCTGCTGGTCATCCGGCCAATCGTCCAGCCCATCCATTTCTGCGTGGCGGCGTCGATGGCGTCCTGCACAGCCTTGCCGTCGTAGAGGCCGTTGTGGACTTCGTCCGCGAAGTGGCGTCCGTAGCGACTGTCGAGGAAGGCGCGGACAGTGTCGAAATCCTCGCCCGTGGCGGTGGCGACGGCGCGCATGGCCAAGGGCCACGCGATGCTGACGTGCCTGCCCATTGTGCCCCAGAAGCCCCAGTCTTCGTTGCGGGTGGCGGGGATGGAGTTGTTGCGTAAGCGTCCGGCGAAGTCCATCTTGACTCCGCCAAACAGGCTCAGTGAGCAAG
>NZ_JBIQNC010000048.1:0-26185 GCF_044462705.1 Xenophilus sp. | reverse complement strand
GGTCGCCGACGCGCCGGCCGGTCTCCACGCGGGTCTGCTGCACGCGGCCGTCGGGTTGCACCACCATCACGTTGTTGAAGCCGTCGCGCGGCACCACGGCGGCTTGCGGCACGGTCTGCGCGTTGCTCTTGCCCAGCTCGAAGTCGCCGCGCGCGAACATGCCGGCCTTCACGCCGGTCTTCTGCAGCGCGCCCGGCAGGTCCACGTAGACCAGGGCGTTGCGCGTCTGCGGGTCCACCGTCGGCGCCACGGTGCGCACCGTGCCGCGCACCTGCTCGCCGCTGGCGGCGGTCACGACGGCCGGCGTGCCCGGCGCGATGCGCGACAGCTCGGCGGAGGTGACCTCGGCGCGCCACTCCAGCCGGCCCTGGCGCACCAGGCGGAACAGCTCCGTGCCCGCGTTCACCACGCTGCCCACGGTGGCGCCGCGGGCGGAGATCACGCCGTCGTCGGGCGCCAGCACCTGGGTGTTGCGGCTGCGCACCTGCTGCGCCGACACCACGGCGCGCGCCGCCTGCACGCGGGCCCGGGCGGTCTGCGCCGTCGTCACGTACTGGTTGATCTGCTGCTGGCTCAGCGCGCCGGTCTTCTCCAGCGTGCGGGCCCGCTCGGCATTGGCGGCGGCATCGGCCGCCTGCGCTTCGGCTTCGGCCAGGCTGGCCTGGGCCTGCGCCACGTCGGCGCGCACCGTGTCGCCGGTAAAGACGGCCAGCACCTGGCCCTTCTTCACCACATCGCCCACGTTGACGCGCACCTCGGCCAGTTTCAGGCCGCTGGACTCGGAGCCGATGCTGGCCTCCTGCCAGGCGGCGATGTTGCCGTTGGCGGCCAGCGTCACGCTCAGCTCGGCCGGCTCGGGCGAGGCGACGGTGACGGCGAGCGCCGGGCGCGGCGCGGCCGGGTCCGGCGCCTTGGCCGCGTCGCCGCCGCCCGCGGGGGCGTCGCCCGAGGGCCTGGCGATCAGCCAGAAGGCCAGGGCCGCCGCCAGCACGAGGAGGGCGGCGATGAGAAGGTTGCGCTTGGAGCGTGTCATGGTGCGATGGATGGCGAAGTTCTCAGAAGGTGTGAATGAATCCGGCGTGCCCGAGCAGGCCGTCAAAACGTGCCCGATCAAGGCGCAAAGCGCAGCCATAGCTCGGGCTATGGCGAGCATTTGCAACGCGGAGCGGGTGCGTTTTGGCGGGATGAGCGGGCATGTCGGGTTCGTTCACGCCTTCTCAGGGCTTCGGGTCGGGGGCGCCGCCGCGGGCGGCCTGCGGCGCGTCGGGGCGCGCCCAGCCGCCGCCGAGGGCGCGGTAGAGCGACACCCAGGCCTGGGCGCGCTCGCGCTGCAGGCCGACGCGGGCGGTCTGCGCGGCGAAGAGGGTGCGGCGCGATTCCTCCAGCTCGAACTGGCTGGCCATGCCGCTGCGCCAGCGGGATTCGGTGGCGTCGAAGGAGGCCTGGTAGTCCTTCACCGCGCGCTCGGCGTCGGCGCTGCGCTCGTCGGTGGCCTGGAGGTTGGTCAGGGCCTCTTCCACTTCCTTGACGGCCTGGCGCACGCCGGCGCGGTACTGCGCGGCCGCCTCCTCGTAGCGGGCCTTGGCCGCCTCGGTGTTGGCGGCGCGCGTGCCGCCGTCGAAGATCGGCACCGTGAGCGCCACGGGGCCGATGCTCCAGGTGTCCAGCGTCTCGCGGAAGCCGCTCACGCGCAGCTGCATGCGGCCGATGGAGCCGGTGAGCGACAGGCGTGGATAGCGCTGCGCCTGCATCTGGCCCACCTCGGCGCTGGCGGCGGCCACGGCGAGTTCGGCGGCGTAGACGTCCGGCCGCTGGGCCAGCGTCTGCGCCGGCACGCTGCTCACGGGGTGCAGCGCGGGCAGGGCGAGGTCGACGGGGCGCTCGTCGAGCCGGCGCGCGAGGTCCTGCGCGTCCAGCCCGGTCAGCGCCACCAGGCCCTGGCGCAGCACCTGGCACTGGGCGCGTTGCTGCACCAGGCGGCCGCTCGCGTCGGCGGCGCCGGCACGGGCCAGCGCGGCGTCGGCCGGCGCGGTGAAGCCGGCGTCGGCCGAGAGCTGGGTGAGGCGGGCGCTTTCCTGGCGCGAGCGCGTGTCCGATTCCGCCACGGCGAGTTGGCGCGCGCAGGCGCGTTCGGCGAAATAGGCGTTCGCCGTCTCGGCGGCGACGGCCACGCGCGCGTCGTGCCACTTCGCCTCGCTGGCCGCCAGGCGCGAGGCGGCGGCGTCGCGGCCGGCGCGCAGGCCGCCGAAGAGGTCGATCTCCCAGCTCGACTGCAGGCCGGCCTGCAGGACGGTGACCGCCGGGATGGCGCCGGACGCGCCCAGGCCGGCGCTTCCCGTGTCGCCGGTGCCGGTGCCCGTGCCGCCGACGCCGGTGGTCGGCGAGGCGCTGCGGGTGGCGGACAGCGTGCCTTCCAGATTGGGCGCCAGCGCCGCGCCGGCTTGCACGCGGCTGGCGCGCGCCTCGGCGATGCGCGCGGCGGCGCTGGCCACGCTGGGGCTGGCCGCCTGGGCGGCATCGACCAGGTCGGCCAGCAGCGGGTCGCCGGCCTGGCGCCACCACTGGTCGAGCGAGGACAGCGAGCCGCCGTGCGCCAGCGCCTCGGCCGGCACCGGCGACTGCCAGCGTGCCGGCACCGGCGCCTCGACCTGGGCCGGCGGGCGGCCCAGCGCGCAGCCGGCCAGCGCCAGCGCGGCCAGGCACAGGCCGGCGCACCTGAAGGGAGGGGCAAGGGGAAGGAAGCGGTTCATGCGGTGGTGGTGCGGGCGCGGGTGCGCCGGATGCGTGTGGCCGCCGGCGGCGTGGGCACGGGCGCGCGCCGCTTCGCCTCGGCCTCGACGAGCGCGGCGGCGTACTGCGCGAGCCGCTGCGCCCACAGATCGATGTCCTGCGCGCGGCGCATCAGCGAGGGGCGCACGGCGAGCACGAAGTCGTTCGCCACGAACAGTTGCAGCGCCAGGCCGGTGATGGCCAGCGCCAGGCGGTGGATGTCGTCGTCGGCCTTCACGCCCAGGTGCCGGCACAGGATGCGCACCAGCGCGGCGTGCGGGCCCTTGATGTCGCGCTCGAACTCCTTGGCCCACTGGCTGGTGGGCTCGAGCATCTCGCGCATGTGCAGCCGCATGCACTGGCGCACGATCTCGCCGCGCTTGAGCGGCTCGACGTAGCTGGAGAGGAAGCGGCGCAACGCCTCGCCGACCTCCAGCCCGGGCGCGTCGTACAGTGCGACCAGGTCGCCGGCGCTGCCGCCCATGGGCTCGCTGAAGCAGGCCGCGTACAGGCCGGCCTTGTCGCCGAAGTAGTAGCTGATGGCCGCGAGGTTGGCGCCGGCGGCCTGCGCGATCTCGCGCGTGGAGGTCTTGGCGAAGCCGCGCTCGGCGAACAGGCGCAGCGCGGCCAGCAGCAGGCGCTTGCGCGCCTCCAGGCCGTCGCTGCGCGCGCCGCGCGCCGCCGTGATCGGGGGGATGGGCATCGAGGGGCGGATTAGAGCACGAAGGTCAATCGTTTGATTGAACTCGGCCACAGCGCCTACAGGGGCATTGCCTGTCCGCCTGCATTGTGGACGGGCCCTGCCGGCGCATTGATGACGATGGCGTGGCGGATTGATGCCGGATGCGCAGGCTACGATCGTGCGCCATGGCCGCCGCATCCCCATCGCCCGCGCTGCCGCTGGACGCCGAGGGCATCCTCGCGCTGGCGGCGCGTTCCATGTTCCAGCTGTTCTCCAGCATCAGCCAGGGCATGTTCCTGATCGACCGCACGGGGCGCATCGTGTGGGTCAACGAGGGCTACCGCCGCTTCCTGCCCGACCTGGGCTTCGCCTCGGTCGACCAGTTCCTCGGCCACATGGTGGAGGACGTGATCCCCAACACGCAGATGCGCCGCGTGCTGGAGACGGGCGAGCCGGTGCTGGTTGACCTGCTCACCAACAAGGCCGGCACCTTCGTCGTCAGCCGCCTGCCGCTGCGCGACGAGCGCCCGGACGGCACGCCGGGCGAGCTGATCGGCGCCATCGGCATCGTGCTGTTCGACCATCCGCAGACCACGCTGCAGCCGCTGATCAGCAAGTTCGCGCTGCTGCAGCGCGACCTGGACGAGGCGCGGCGCGAGCTGGCCAGCCAGCGCGCCCGCGCGGCGCGCGGCGGCGAGGCGCCGCGCCAGGCCAAGTACAGCCTGGCCAGCTTCATCGGCAGCAGCCCGGCGGCGTCGGAGGTCAAGCGCCACGCGCGCCGCGCCGCACAGTCCTCCAGCCCGGTGCTGCTGCTGGGCGAGACGGGCACGGGCAAGGAATTGCTGGCGCACGCGATCCACGGCGCCTCGGCGCGCGCGGCGGGGCCCTTCGTCAGCGTCAACATCGCAGCCGTGCCCGACACGCTGCTGGAGGCCGAGTTCTTCGGCTTCGCGCCCGGCGCCTTCACCGGCGCCGACCGGCGCGGGCGCGAGGGCAAGTTCAAGTTCGCCGACGGCGGCACGCTGTTCCTGGACGAGATCGGCGACATGCCGCCGACCGTGCAGGCCAAGCTGCTGCGCGCGCTGCAGGAGGGCGAGATCGAGCCGCTGGGCTCCAACCGGCTGGTGCCCTTCGACGCGCGGGTGATCGCCGCCACCTCGCGCGACCTGCCGGAGATGGTGCGCCAGGGGCGCTTCCGCGAAGACCTGTACTACCGCCTGAACGTGCTGCCCATCCGCGTGCCGCCGCTGCGCGAGCGGCGCGCCGACATCCCGGCGCTGGTGGAGGCGCTGGGCGAGGAGATGGCGCAGCGCACCGGCGACGCGCCGCCGGAGCTGCTGCCGGACGCGCTGGCGCTGCTGGCCGGGCAGCGCTGGCGCGGCAACATCCGCGAGCTGCGCAACGTGCTGGAGCAGGTGGCGATGCACAGCGACTCGCAGCGGGTGGACGCGGCGCAGCTCACGCGCATCCTGCGGCAGGCGGGGGCGGGCGAGGTCGCGCCGGCCGCGCCGCCGGAGCCGGGCGATGCGGCGCAGGACGAGGCGGCCCTGCTGCGCCCGCTGGCCGAGCAGGTCGCGGGACTGGAGCGGCGGGCGATCCAGGCGGCGCTGGCGCACACCGGCGGCAACAAGCTCAAGGCGGCGCGACTCTTGGGCATCTCCCGCGCGACGCTCTACGGACGCCTGGAAAACCCTGAATAAACATTGGACAAATGTCTGAATTTCAGCCAAATCAAACGGCTGAAATTCAGGCAAATCAGGGGTGGGTGCGGAGGAATTTCCTTTTGTGACAGCAGGTTGAGTGGGTGGCACGGACTGTGCAATATCCAGTCATCTGACAGAAGGAGACCTCCCATGCACCGTCGCCACCTCATCGCCTGCGCCGCACTTGCTGCCGTCGCCACCGCCCCTGCCTGGGCCCAGTCGGGCGAGATCCGCATCGCCCACGTCTACAGCAAGACCGGCCCGCTGGAGGCCTACGGCAAGCAGACGCAGGCCGGCCTGATGATGGGCCTGGAGTACGCCACCGGCGGCACCATGGCCGTCAACGGCAAGAAGCTGGTGGTGATCGAGAAGGACGACCAGGGCAAGCCCGACCTGGGCAAGTCGCTGCTGGCCGCCGCCTACTCCGACGACAAGGCCGCGCTGGCCGTCGGCCCCAGCTCCTCGGGCGTGGCCCTGGCGATGCTGCCGGTGGCCGAGGAGTACAAGAAGGTGCTGATCGTCGAGCCCGCCGTGGCCGACTCCATCACCGGCGACAAGTGGAACAAGTACATCTTCCGCACCGGCCGCAACTCCAGCCAGGACGCGATCAGCAACGCCGTCGCGCTGGACAAGCCCGGCACCGTGATCGCCACGCTGGCGCAGGACTATGCCTTCGGCCGCGACGGCGTGAAGGCCTTCAAGGACGCGGTCAAGAAGGCCAAGATCGTCCACGAGGAATACCTGCCGGCCAACACCACCGACTTCACCGCCGGCGCGCAGCGCCTGATCGACAAGCTCAAGGACCAGCCCGGCCGCAAGGTGATCTGGATCATCTGGGCCGGCGCGGGCAACCCCTTCAAGATCGCCGACCTGGACCTCAAGCGCTACAACATCGAGATCGCCACCGGCGGCAACATCCTGCCGGCGATGGCGAGCTACAAGCAGTTCCCGGGCATGGAAGGCGCCACCTACTACTACTTCGGCATCCCGAAGAACCCGGTGAACGACGCGCTGGTGTCGATGCACTACAAGGAATACAAGACGCCGCCGGACTTCTTCACGGCCGGCGGCTTCTCGGCGGCGATGGCGATCGTGACGGCGCTGAAGAAAACGGGCGGCGACACGAACACCAACAAGCTCATCAGCACCATGGAAGGCATGAGCTTCGACACGCCCAAGGGCACGATGACCTTCCGCAAGGAAGACCACCAGGCCATGCAGAGCATGTACCACTTCAAGATCAAGAACGACCCGGCCTTCGCCTGGGGCGTGCCGGAGCTGGTGCACGAGATCAAGGCGTCCGAGATGGACATCCCCATCAAGAACAAGCGGTAGTCGGGCTCACCCCCAGTCTCCGCGCTTCGCGCTCCGCCAACCCCCTTGCAGGGGGCACACCCTGCAGCCCGGCAAAGCCGGTTCCGCGGGTGTTCCCGCACAGGCATCGCCCGGCTCGCCGGCTGACTTCCACTCATGCTCGAAACCCAGGACCTGACCATCCGCTTCGGCGGCCACGTCGCGGTGAACGCCGTGAGCTGCCGCTTCGCGCCGGGCACGCTCACGGCCATCGTGGGCCCGAACGGCGCGGGCAAGACCACGTACTTCAACCTGATCTCGGGGCAGCTCCGGGCCACGGCCGGTAAGGTGCTGCTGGATGGGCGCGACCTCTCGGGGCTGCCTGCATCGGCCCGCACGCGTGCCGGCCTGGGCCGCGCCTTCCAGCTCACCAACCTGTTCCCCAACCTCACGGTGCTGGAGAACGTGCGCCTGGCGGTGCAGGCGGCGCATGCAGGCCCGCACCGCCGCGGCCTGAACCTGTGGAGCATCTGGAGCGACCACCGTGCGTTGACGGAGCGCGCCGACGCGCTGCTGGCCGATACCAACCTGAAGGCCCGCGAGCACGATGTCGTCGCCAGCCTGCCGCATGGCGACCAGCGCAAGCTGGAGGTGGCGCTGCTGATGGCCCTGGAGCCGCAGGTCTTCATGTTCGACGAGCCCACGGCCGGCATGAACGCCGCCGAGGCGCCGGTCATCCTCGACCTGATCCGCAAACTCAAGCAGGACCCATCCAAGACCATTCTGCTGGTCGAGCACAAGATGGACGTGGTGCGCGAACTGGCCGACCGCATCATCGTGCTGCACAACGGCACGCTGGTGGCCGACGGCGAGCCGGCCGAGGTGATCGCTTCGCCGGTGGTGCAGGAAGCCTACCTGGGCGTGGCGAAGGAGGCGGCATGAAGCGCCACTGCATCCACTCCCTCCCCCTCTGGGGGAGGGCAGGGGTGGGGGCCGGCGGCGGCCGATACGTCGCGGCGCCGGCAAGGCCGCGAGCCCCCGTCCCCACCTTCCCCCAGCGGGGGAAGGAGCAACAGCCATGAACCTGCTCGAACTGCAAGGCGTGCACACGCACATCGGCGCGTACCACATCCTCCACGGCGTCGACCTCGCCGTGCCCAAGGGCCAGCTCACCATGCTGCTGGGCCGCAACGGCGCCGGCAAGACGACCACGCTGCGCACCGTCATGGGCCTGTGGAAGGTGGCGCAGGGCCGCATCGCCTTCGCCGGCAAGGAGATCGGCGGCCTGGCGACGCCGCAGATCGCCGACCTCGGCATCGCCTACGTGCCCGAGACCATGGGCATCTTCGCGGACCTGACCGTGAAGGAGAACATGCTGCTGGCCGCGCGCGCCGCCCGCCGCGCGCAGGACATGGACGAGGCGCGGCTGAAATGGATCTTCCGCCTCTTCCCCGCTGTGGAGAAGTTCTGGAACCACCCGGCCGGCAAGCTCTCCGGCGGGCAGAAGCAGATGCTGGCCGTCTCGCGCGCCATCGTCGAGCCGCGCCGACTGCTCATCATCGACGAGCCCAGCAAGGGCCTGGCGCCGGCCATCATCAACAACATGATCGACGCTTTCGCCGAGCTGAAGGCCAGCGGCGTCACGATCCTGCTGGTGGAGCAGAACATCCACTTCGCGCAGCGCCTGGGCGACACGGTGGCCGTGATGGACAACGGCCGCGTGGTGCACGCCGGAACGATGGCCGACTTCTCGGCCGATGCGCAACTGCAGCAGCGCCTGCTGGGGCTGTCCCTATGAGTCTCAAGATGGATGTCGACTGGAAACCGCTGCTGCTGGTGCCCGCGCTGGCGCTGCTCGCGCTGCCGCTGGTGGGTTCGCCCAGCACCTGGCTCACGCTCACCGTCGCCGGGCTGGCGATGGGCATGATCGTGTTCATCATCGCCTCCGGCCTCACGCTGGTCTTCGGCCTGATGGACGTGCTGAACTTCGGCCACGGCGTGTTCATCGCGCTGGGCGCCTTCGTCGCCACCAGCGTGCTGGGCGCGATGGGCGACTGGACGCAGTCGCAGTCCATCCTCGCCAACCTGGTGGCCGTGCTGCCCGCGATGGTGGTGGCGATGCTGGTGGCCGGCGCCGTGGGCCTGGCCTTCGAGCGCTTCATCGTGCGGCCGGTGTACGGCCAGCACCTCAAGCAGATCCTCATCACGATGGGCGGCATGATCATCGGCGAGGAGCTGATCAAGGTGATCTGGGGGCCGGCGCAGATCCCGCTGCCGCTGCCCGAGGGGCTGCGCGGCTCGTGGCTGTGGGGCGATGCGGCGGTCGAGAAATACCGCGTGCTGGCCGTCGTCGTCGGCGCGCTCGTGTTCGGCCTGCTGGCCTGGACGCTGGCGCGTACCAAGATCGGCCTGCTGATCCGCGCTGGCGTGCAGGACCGCGAGATGGTCGAGTCGCTCGGCTACCGCATCCGCGTGCTCTTCGTCGGCATCTTCGTGGCCGGCAGCGCGCTCGCCGGGCTGGGCGGCGTGATGTGGGGGCTGTACCAGCAGAACGTCATCCCGCAGATGGGCGCGCAGGTCAACGTGCTGATCTTCATCGTCATCATCATCGGCGGGCTGGGCTCGACCACCGGCGCGCTGATCGGCGCGCTGCTGGTGGGGCTGATGGCCAACTACACCGGCTTCGTCGCGCCGAAGGTGGCCCTGTTCTCCAACATCGCGCTGATGGTCGCCATCCTGCTGTGGCGGCCGCAGGGCGTGTACCCCGTGGCAGGGAGTCGCTGATGCTGCGCCGCCTGCTCTCCAACGACCTGCCGCGCAGCAAGGTGCTGGCGGTGCTGCTGATCGCCGTGCTGCTGGGCCTGGCCTTCGCGCCCTTCGTCTTCCCGGGCGTCAAGGCGCTCAACGTGGCGGCCAAGATCCTGGTGTTCATCGTGCTCGTGGCCAGCTTCGACCTGCTGCTGGGCTACACCGGCATCGTCAGCTTCGCGCACACCATGTTCTTCGGCATTGGCGCCTACGGCATCGCCATCGCCGCCACGCGCATGGGGGCGGGCTGGGACGCGGTCGCCGTGGGGCTGGCCTGCTCGCTCGCGGTGTCGCTGGTGCTGGCGCTGGCGATCGGCCTGTTCTCGCTGCGCGTGCGGGCCATCTTCTTCGCCATGATCACGCTGGCGGTGGCCTCGGCCTTCCAGACGCTGGCCTCGCAGCTGTCGGAGTTCACCGGCGGCGAGGACGGCCTGAGCTTCAGGCTGCCGGAGATCATCTCGCCCAGCTTCGAGTTCAGCGAGGAGCCCTTCCTCGGCGTCTCGCTCGACGGGCGCCTGCTGTGCTACTACCTGCTGTTCGTGGTGGCCGTGGTGCTGGTGCTGGCGCTGCTGCGCATCGTCAACTCGCCCTTCGGCCGCGTGCTGCAGGCCATCCGCGAGAACGAGTTCCGCGCCGAGGCGATCGGCTACCGCGTGGTGGTGTACCGCACGCTGTCGGCGGCGCTGTCGGCCCTGTTCGCCACGCTGGCCGGCGCGATGCTCGCCCTCTGGCTGCGCTACAACGGGCCGGACACCTCGCTCTCCTTCGAGATCATGATCGACGTGCTGCTGATCGTCGTCATCGGCGGCATGGGCACGGTCTACGGCGCGGCCATCGGCGCGGTGCTGTTCGTGGTGGCGCAGAGCTACCTGCAGGACCTGCTGCGGCTGGGCAATGAAGCCGTGTCGGGCCTGCCCTGGCTGGCGGCCCTGCTGTCGCCCGACCGCTGGCTGCTCTGGCTGGGCCTGCTGTTCGTGCTGTCGGTCTATTACTTCCCGACGGGCATCGTCGGAAAACTCAGGGCAAGGAGCAGCGCACGATGAGCACACCCGCATCCCGCTACGCCCCGCTGTGCGGGCGCGAGATCCACTGGGTGGAGTGGGGCGAGGAGGGCGCGCCCGCCGTCATCGCCTGGCACGGCCTGGCGCGCACCGGCCGCGACATGGACGAGCTGGCGCAGCACCTCGCGCAGCGGGGCTTTCGTGTCATCTGCCCCGACACGCTCGGCCGCGGCCTGAGCCAGTGGAGCCCGGCGCCGGACGAGGAATACACGCTGGCCTTCTACGCCCGGCTGGCCGATGCGCTGTGCGATCACCTGGGCCTGGCGCGCGTGCACTGGATCGGCACCTCCATGGGCGGCGCCATCGGCACCGTGTGCGCCTCGGGCCGCCTCGCGCCGCGAATGAAGGCGTGCATCGCCAGCCTGGTGCTCAACGACAACGCGCCCGAACTCGCGGCGCCCGCGCTGGAGCGCATCAAGGCCTACGCGGGCCAGCCGCCGGCCTTCGACACCGTGGCCGAACTGGAGGCCTTCTTCCGCACCGTCTACCGGCCCTACGGCTGGCTGAGCGACGCCCAGTGGCGGCGCCTCACCGAAAGCTCCACGCGGCGCCTGCCCGACGGCCGGGTGACGCCGCACTACGACCCGGCGATGGTGCGCCAGTTCACCGCGCACGAGAACGACTACCTGATCTGGGACCACTACGACGCGATCGAGGTGCCGGTGCTGCTGCTGCGCGGCGCCGAGTCCGACCTGGTGCTGCCCGAGGTGGTCGAGCGCATGCGCCACCGCGGCCCCGGCGCCGCCGGCCGGCTGCAGGTGATCGAGGTGCCCGGCTGCGGGCATGCGCCCGCGCTCAACGTGCCGGCGCACCTGGAGCCGGTCGAGGCCTTCATCCGCGCCGCGGACGCAGGCGGCGCGGCGCCGCAGGCGAGGGCGGCATGACGCAGGTCGCCGTGCTGCGCGCCGACGACGAACGGCCGCCGCGCGCGCCGCAGGCGGGCGACGGCGTGGCCGAGTGGTTCGAGCCGATGCTGGCCGGCCGGCTGGTGCAGGCCGGCCTGCCCACGCTGGCGGCGCTGGCCGGCCGCATCAACGAGGCCGGCGCGCGCTGGTGGTACCCGGTGCGCGGCCTCGGCGCCACCAAGGCCGCGCGCATCGCCGAATGGCTGCAGGCGCGGCAGGGCGAGACGGGCCTGGCGGTGCGGCTGCCCGTGCGGCCGGCGCAGGCGCAGCGCCCGCACGCGGCGCGCGACCTGGCATGGCGGGCGCCGCGGCCGGCGGCGCATCCGTTCCCGCCGTCCTTCACCACTTGAAAGATCCCGCGGCAGCCACTCCCCGCAAGACCCCGGTGCGCGGCGCCGCTAGCCTCGGTCGTCGCAAGGAGAGAGCTTCATGGAGTTCCTGGACGCGCCGCCGCAGCCCCACTACTTCACGCCGGAGCACGAGCAGTTCCGCGCCGGCCTGCGCGCGTTCATCGCGCGCGAGATCACGCCCTTCGTCGACGAATGGGACGAGGCCGAGACCTTCCCGCGCGCGCTCTACGAACGCGCCGCCGAGCTCGGCGTGCAGGGCCTGGGCTACCCGGAGGCCTACGGCGGCACGCCGGCCGACCTGTTCCACCAGCTCATCGTGGCCGAGGAGTTCGCCCGCTGCGCCTGCGGCGGCGTGTCGGCCTCGCTCAACTCGCACAGCATCGCGCTGCCGCCGATCCTGAAGGCCGGCAGCGAGGCGATCCGGCAGCGCGTCATCCCGCCGGTGCTGGCCGGCCGCAGGATCGCCGCGCTGGCCGTGACCGAGCCCGGCGGCGGTTCCGACGTGGCGCACCTGCGCACCCGCGCCGTGCGCGACGGCGACCACTACGTCGTCGACGGCGAGAAGACCTTCATCACCTCGGGCATGCGCGCCGACTTCATCACCACCGCCGTGCGCACCGATCCTTCCGTGCCCGGCGCCGAGGGCATCTCGGTGCTGGTGATCGACGGCGACACGCCGGGCCTGACGCGCACGGCGCTCAGGAAGATGGGCTGGTGGTGCTCCGACACCGCGCACCTGCGCTTCGACGGCTGCCGCGTGCCGGTGGCCAACCTGGTGGGCGAGGAGCACCGCGGCTTCAGGGTCTTCATGGACAACTTCAACAGCGAGCGCCTGTTCATGGCAGCGCAGGCCTGCGGCCTGGCCGGCGTGTGCCTGCAGGAGGCGCTGGACTGGACGCGGCAGCGCCAGGTCTCCGGCAGCGCGCTCTCGCAGCGGCAGGTGGTGCGCCACAAGCTCATGGACATGACGGTGCGCATCGATGCGGCGCGCGCGCTGGTCTACGACCTGGCCTGGCGCATCCAGCACGCGCAGGCCCGGCCGGCGCAACTGGTGGCGCGCGCGTGCCTGGCCAAGGTGCAGGCCACGCAGGCGCTGCAGTTCTGCGCCGACCAGGCGGTGCAGCTGCTCGGCGGCATGGGCTTCATGCGCGGCACGAAGAGCGAGCGCATCTACCGCGAGGTCAAGGTGATGATGATCGGCGGCGGCTCGGAGGAGGTGCTGAAGGACCTCGCGGCGCGGCAGCTGGGCGTCTGAAGAATCATGGGCCGCGACGACCTCATCGCCGACCTGCGCGCCGAGTGCGAGGAACTGGCCGCGCTGTGCGGCGGGCTCGCGCCGGCGCAGTGGCGCGTCGCCAGCGCCTTCTACGGCTGGAGTGCCTGGGACGAGATCGCCCACCTGTGCTACTTCGACGAGGCCGGCCTGCTGGCCGCGACCGACGCCGACGCCTTCGCGCGCGACACCCGGGCGCTGGCCGGCCGGCTCGCGCGCGGCGAGGAGATCAGCGCCATCGCCCGCGAGCGGTACGGCCACCTGGACGGCGCCGCGCTGCTGGCGCACTGGACGCCGCTCAGCGCGCGGCTGGCGGACGCGCTGGCCGCGCTCGATCCCAGGGCGCGGCTGCCGTGGTACGGGCCGGACATGAGCGCGCGCTCCTTCGCCACCGCGCGCCTGATGGAGACCTGGGCCCACGGGCAGGACGTGTGGGACGTGGCGGGCCGCACCCGCCCGGCCACGCCGCGCCTGCGGCACATCGCGCACCTGGGCGTGACGACCTACCGCTGGACCTTCGTGAACCGCGGGCTGCCGGTGCCCGAGCCGGTGCCGTGGGTGGCGCTGGACGCGCCGGACGGCAGCACCTGGACCTGGGGCGACCCGGACGCGCCGCAGTGGGTGCGCGGCCCGGCGCAGGACTTCTGCCTGGTCGTCACCCAGCGCCGCCACGTGGCCGACACCGCGCTGGCGGCGAGCGAGGGCAGCGCCAGCCGGTGGCTGGCCATCGCGCAGTGCTTCGCAGGGCCGCCGGCCGACGGCCCGGCGCCGGGCGTGCGCAAGCCGGCGGCCTGATGACCGGCGAGCCGCTCACGCTGGCGCTGCAGGCGCCCATCGAGGCGGCGCTGGCACGGCTGCGCGCCGGGCGCGGCGAGCGCTGCCTGTCGGAGTGGTGCTTCTCGAACCTCTACCTGTTCCGCGAGGTCCATGCCTACCGCTACCTGCCGGGGCCGTGGCCCGCCATCGCCGGCTGCAGCTACGACGGGGCGCGCCACCTGATGCCGCTGTTCGAGCCCGCGCAGGCGCCGGCCGAGGTGCTGCGCGCCCTGTCCGCGGCGCACGGCCACCTTTATCCGGTCGCGCGCGACCAGTCGGAAGCCTTGGAGCCAGGGCGCTTCACCGCCACCGAATCGCGCGACGACGCGGACTACCTCTACCGCGCCGCCGCCTTCGCCGACTATGCGGGCCGGCCGCTGGCCGCCAAGCGCAACCAGTTGCGCCGCTTCCTGGCCGCGCACCGGCCGCAGGCGCTGCCCTATGCGCCGGTGCTGGAGGGCGCCGCGCGCGAGGTGCTGGCCGGCTGGATGGCACACAAGGGCAGGGCGGGCGGCGAGGCCGACGAGGCCGCCTGCATCGAGGCCTTCGCGCATGCCGGGGCCTTCGGGCTGGAGGGCTTCGTGCACTTCGACGGCGCGCGCCCCATCGGCATCGTGCTGGGGCAGATGCTGGCGCCGGGCGTCTGCGCCATCCGCTTCGCCAAGGGGCGGGACGGCGACCCCGGCCTGTACCCGTACATGTTCCGGCACTTCTGCCGGGCCTTCGAGCCGCAGTTCGGCCGGCCGCTGCACTGGCTCAACTTCGAGCAGGACATGGGCATCGCCGGCTTCCGGCGCAGCAAGATGTCCTACCGGCCGGCGGCGCTGCTGTCCAAGCTGCGCCTCGCGCCCGCCGCCTGAGCGGGCAGCCACTGGGCGCAAGACCCGGCGCCGGCCGCTTCCTAAGCTGGCGGCATGGCGACCATCGAATCCACCCTCTCGCCCGGCAGCGCGTCCTTCCAGGCCAACCGCGAGGGCATGCTGGCGCTGCTCGGGCGCGTGCGCGCCTGCGAGCGCCGCGCGGCCGAGGCCTCGGAACGCTCGCGCACGCGCTTCGAGCAGCGCGGCCAGTTGCTGCCGCGCGAGCGGCTGTCGCTGCTGCTGGACCCCGGCGCGCCCTTCCTGGAGATCGCCAGCCTGGCCGGCCTCGGCCTGGACAACCCCGACCTGGACAGGAGCGTGCCCGGCGGCGGCGTGATCGCCGGCATCGGCTGGGTGTCCGGCGTGCGGGTGATGGTCACCGCCTCCGACTCGGGCATCGACGCCGGCGCGCTGCAGCCCATGGGGCTGCCCAAGCAACTGCGCATCCAGGAACTGGCGCTGGAGAACCGGCTGCCCTTCGTGCAGCTGGTGGAGAGCGCCGGCGCCAACCTGATGACCTACCGGGTGGAGGAGTTCGTCACCGGCGGCAGCCTGTTCCGCAACCTGGCGCGCATGTCGGCCGCCGGCCTGCCGGTGGTGACGGTGACGCACGGCTCCTCCACCGCCGGCGGCGCCTACCAGACCGGCCTGTCCGACCACATCGTGATGGTGCGCGGGCGCTCGCGGGCCTTCCTGGCCGGCCCGCCGCTGCTGAAGGCCGCCACCGGCGAGATCGCCACCGAGGAGGAGCTGGGCGGCGCCGAGATGCACACCGGCATCTCCGGCCTGGGCGACTACCTGGCCGAGGACGACCGCGACGCGATCCGCCTGGCGCGCGAGATCCTGGCGCACATCGACTGGAACCGCGACCTGCCGCCGGCGCCGGCGCACCGCTTCAGGCCGCCGCGCCACGACGCCGAGGAGCTGCTCGGCATCATGCCCACCGACCTCAAGCGACCGGTGGACATGAAGCAGGTGATCGCGCGCATCGTCGACGACTCCGAGTTCCTCGAGTTCGGCGAGCGCTACGGCAGCGCCACCGTCACCGGCTTCGCCAAGGTCGAGGGCCTGCCGCTGGGCGTGGTCACCAACAACGGCCCGATCGACCCGGCCGGCGCGGCCAAGGCCACGCACTTCATCCAGGCCTGCTGCCAGGCGGGCACGCCGATCCTGTACCTGCAGAACACCACCGGCTACATGGTCGGGCGCGCGCACGAGGAGGCCGGCATCATCAAGCACGGCTCCAAGATGATCCAGGCCGTCACCAACGCCACGGTGCCGCAGGTCACCATCCAGTGCGGCGCCTCCTTCGGCGCCGGCAACTACGGCATGTGCGGGCGCGGCTTCCAGCCGCGCTTCTGCTTCTCGTGGCCCAACGCGCGCACGGCCGTGATGGGCGGCGAGCAGGCCGCGCAGACCATGGTCAACGTGACCGAGGCGGCGATGAGGCGCAAGGGTGGCGAGGCCGACCGCGCGAAGCTCGCGGAGATGGAGCGCCGCATCGTCGAGCGCTTCGACAGCCAGATGAGCGTGTTCACCACCAGCGCGCGCCTGCTCGACGACGGCGTGATCGACCCGCGCGACACGCGTGCCGTGCTGGCGCAGGTGCTGTCCATCTGCCGCGACGCCGGGCTGCGCCGGCCGAAGCCCATGCAGTTCGGCGTGGCGCGTCCCTGATGTCCGTCAACGACCCCGCCGCCGCCATGAACGCGCCGTCCCACGCCACGCCCTTCCACAAGCTCCTCGTCGCCAACCGCGGCGAGATCGCGCTGCGCGTGATGCGCTCCGCGCGCGCGCTTGGCCTGCGCACGGTGGCCGTGTACTCCACCGTCGACGCCGGCGCGCGCCACGTGCTGGAGGCCGACCAGGCCGTGTGCATCGGCGAGCCGCTGCCCGCGCACAGCTACCTGCGCATCGACGCCATCGTCGAGGCGGCGCGCCGCACCGGCGCCGACGCCGTGCATCCGGGCTACGGCTTCCTGGCCGAGAACGCGGCCTTCGCCCGCGCCTGCCGCGACGCCGGCCTGGTCTTCGTCGGCCCCTCGCCCGAGGCGATCGCGGCGATGGGCCACAAGGCCGGCGCCAAGGCGCTGATGCAGCGCGCCGGCGTGCCCTGCATCCCCGGCTACCAGGGCGAGGACCAGACCGAGGCGCGCCTGGCCGAGGAGGCCGCACGCATCGGCTTCCCGGTGATGATCAAGGCCACCGCCGGCGGGGGCGGGCGCGGCATGCGGCTGGCGGCATCGGCGGCGGAATTCGCGGAACTGCTGCGCAGCGCGCGATCCGAGGCGCAGAGCGCCTTCGGCGACGCCGGGGTGATCCTGGAGCGCGCCATCGCCGAGCCGCGCCACATCGAGATCCAGGTCTTCGCCGACCGCCACGGCCACGCCATCCACCTGGGCGAGCGCGACTGCTCGGTGCAGCGGCGCCACCAGAAGCTGATCGAGGAGGCGCCCAGTCCCGCCGTCACGCCCGCGCTGCGCGAGCGCATGGGCGCCGCCGCCGTGGCGGCCGTCCAGGCCATCGGCTACGAGGGCGCCGGCACGCTGGAATTCCTGCTCGACGGCGAAGGCGCCTTCTACTTCATGGAGATGAACACGCGCCTGCAGGTCGAGCATCCGGTCACCGAGGCGGTGACCGGGCTGGACCTGGTGGCGCTGCAGCTTCGCGTGGCCGCGGGCGAACCGCTGCCGCTCGCGCAGGAGGACGTGCGCTTCTCGGGCCACGCGATCGAGGTGCGGCTGTGCGCCGAGGACCCGGCCCAGGGCTTCATGCCGCAAAGCGGCGTCGTCGCGCTGTGGCGGATGCCCGTGCCGCTGCTGCGCGTGGAGGACGCGCTGCACGCCGGCGCGCAGGTGCCGCCCTTCTACGACTCGATGATCGCCAAGCTCATCGCCCACGGCGCCACGCGCGACGAGGCGCGGCGCAAGCTGATGTGCGGACTGGAGGACGCGGTGGCGCTGGGCGTGGCGACCAACCAGCGCTTCCTGCACCGCTGCCTGGCGCATCCCGTCTTCGCCGCCGGCGGCGCGACCACCGCCTTCGTCGGCCGGCACCTTGACGAACTGCTCGCCGAGGAGGCCGGCGCCCGCGAGCGCGCCGTGGCGCTGGGCGCCGTGCTGCTGCACGGCAGCGCTCGCAGCCCGCTGGCGCACCGCCTGCCGGTCTCGCAGCGCCTGGAGATCGACGGTCACACCTGGCGCGTGGACCTCGTGCCGGGCCGAGGCAGCCGCTTCGAGGCGAGGGTCGGCGGGCGCACGGTCGCCGTCGAGATCGCCGAGACCGGCGAGCACCACGCGCGCTTCACCTGCGACGGCGTGTTCGAGCGCGCGGACTTCCACCGCGACGGCACGACGCTGCTGCTGCACTACCGCGGCCAGGCGCTGCGCATCGAGGACAGGACGCTCGCTCCCGCGCTGCGGCGGGGAGAGGAGGGCGGCGACGGCCGGCTGCGCGCCTCGACCAACGGGCGCGTGGTCGCGGTGCTGGCCGAGGTGGGCGATCAGGTGCGCGCCGGCCAGCCCATCGTCACGCTGGAGGCGATGAAGATGGAGCACGTCCATGCGGCGCCGGTGGCCGGCCGGCTGGCGGCGCTGCACGTGCAGGTGGGCGAGCAGGTGGACGCGCGGCGCGTGGTGGCGGAGATCGAGGCGGCGGATGCCGCTGCTGCGCCGCCGGGTTGACGAAGGCCCTCAGCCGACTTCGCCGCGCGTCGGCCAGCCGGACAGGTGGCGCTCGGCGATGCCGGCCAGCGCGGTGATCCATGCGCGGTCGTCGTTGAGCGCCGGGATGTAGTGGAACGCCTTGCCGCCGCTGTCCAGGAAGGCGGCGCGGCCCTCCATCGCGATCTCCTCCAGCGTCTCCAGGCAGTCGGCCGGGAAGCCGGGGCACAGTACGTCCACGCGGCCGACGCCGCGGCGGCCCAGCTCGCGCAGCGTGGGCTCGGTGTAGGGCTGCAGCCAGGCGGCGCGGCCGAAGCGCGACTGGAAGGTTACGTCCCAGGCGTCCTCGCGCCACTGCAGGCGCTCGATCAGCTGCATGGCGGTGCGGCGGCACTGCGTCTCGTAGGGGTCGCCCAATCGGATGTTGCGCTCGGGGATGCCGTGGAAGCTCAGCAGCAGCCGGTCGGGCCGGCCGTGGGCCTGCCAGTGGCTCTGCACGCTGGCGGCCAGCGCATCGACGTAGCCGGCGTCGTCGTGGTAGTCATTGACGAAGCGCAGTTCGAGCTGCCGGCGCTGGCGCGCCTGCCAGGCGTTGACCTCGTCGACCACGCTGGCGGTGGTGGTGGCCGAGTACTGCGGATAGGCCTGCAGCACCAGCACGCGGTCGATGCCGCCGGCCTTGAGCGCGTCGAGCTGCGCGGCGATGGAGGGCGGGCCGTAGCGCATGGCCGGCTGCACCGCCACCCGGTGGCCGCGCTCGTCCAGCCAGCCCTGCAGCAGCGCGGCCTGCCTGTGCGTCCACACCGCGAGGGGCGAGCCCTCGGCGCTCCAGATGCTGGCGTACTTGGCCGCCGAGGCCGCCGGCCGGCGGCGCAGGATCAGGCCGTGCAGCAGCGGCAGCCACACGATGCGCGGGATCTCCACCACCCGCGGGTCGCCCAGGAACTGCGCCAGGTAGGGCCGCACGGCGGCGGCGGTGGGCGCCTGCGGCGACCCGAGGTTGCACCACAGGACGGCGGTGCGCGAGGCGGCCACCGGGGGGCTCTGGATCGAATCGGGCTCGGGACGGAAGCGGGGCATGCGATATTCTGGGCCATGACCCGCGCCGCCTCCGCGACCGAAGCACCGCCCCTGGACGTGAAGCGCATCGCGGCGATCACGCTGGACCTCGACGACACGCTCTGGCCGATCTGGCCCACCATCGAACGCGCGGAGCAGGCCCTGCACGAATGGCTGGAGCGCCGCGCGCCGGCCACCGCGCAGCTGCTGGCCGACCCGCAGGTCCACCGCGAGCTGCGCCAGGCCACGGCCAAGGAGCTGTCCGACCTGGCGCACGACCTCAGCGCGCTGCGCCGCGAGTCCATCCGCGCCGCGCTGCGCCGCGCCGGCGAAGACCCGGCGCTGGCCGACCCCGCCTTCGACATCTTCTTCGCCGAGCGTCAGCGGGTGGAGCTGTACGACGACGTGCTGCCCGCGCTGCGCTGGCTGAGCGAGCGCTATCCCCTGGTGGCCGTGTCCAACGGCAACGCCGACCTGCAGCGCACCGGCATCGCGCGCTGGTTCCGCACCGGCTTCAGCGCCCGGAGCTTCGGCAGCGGCAAGCCGCACGCGCCCATTTTTCGGGCCGCGGCGGCCTCGGTCGGCCTGCTGCCGCGCGACGTGCTGCACGTGGGCGACGACGCCGAACTGGATGTGGCCGGCGCCCTCAACGCCGGCATGCAGGCGGCCTGGGTGGTGCGCGATGCACGCCCCTGGGCCGAGGGCGCGCGGCCTCAACTGGTGGTGCCCAACCTGCATGCGCTGTGCATGGCGCTGGATCTCTGAATTTGTTACTTATGGCTTAATTTGTATCCAAAAGGATACAGTCCTAAAGTTCTCAAAAGTGAACTTTTCCACAGTGAATAGACACTTTTGTTTAACCTTTGTTTCCTGGCAGTTGCAGTCCTGGATGCAGCCCTACATTCGCGGACATCGGCTCCGATGTAACGAAATGTGCGGGGCGATCGGTGGCCCAGGCCACCGTAGTTCAACTCGCAACACCAGGAATCAACATGTTCATCAAGAAGGCAATTGCAGCGGCGATGGTGCTGGGCGCAGCGGGCTTCGCAAGCCAGGCGATGGCGGAGACGGCCACGGCCACTTTTCAGGTCAAGATGACCATCCTCAAGAGTTGTTCGGTGGCGACGAGCGCCGCCTCCGACATCAACCTCGGCTTGTCCGTGCAGCCGACCGCCACCAACCAGACCGGCAACGGCACCATCAACGTCACCTGCTCCAAGACGACGCCCTACAAGGTCGGCCTGCGTCCCACCAACAACGGGACGGACAACGGCACGGGCGCGATGGTCTCCACGACGAACCCCACCGGCAACACGGACAAGGTGCCCTACACGCTGTATTCCAACGCAGGCTTCACCACCGTCTGGGGCAACACGATCGACACGAACACGGTGACAGGCACGGGCTCGGGGGCGGCGCAGGCCCACACGGTCTACGCACGCAACACCAACGCCAACTTCACGCCCGACAGCTACGCCGACACCGTGACCGTCACGGTGACGTACTGATCGGCCAGCAAGGAGTGCGGGCGTGGCGGTGAAGCGCATCCTGGCCCTGGCCTGCCTGCTGCTGGGCGGCGGGCTGGCCGGCGCCGCCGGCCTGCAGGTCGCGCCCGTCACCCTGTCGCTCGAGCCCACCCGGCAGGCCGACGGCCTGTGGCTGTCCAACACCGGCGACGCGCCGCTGGACGCGCAGGCGCGCGTCTTCCGCTGGACGCAGGAGGACGGCGAGGACCGGCTGGCGCCCACGCGCGAACTGCTGGTGAGCCCGCCGATGCTGCAACTGCCCGTGGCAGGGCGCCAGCTGCTGCGCGTGATCCGCAACGGCGCGCCGCCCGCCGGCCCGGCCGAGCAGGCCTACCGTGTGCTGGTCGACGAACTGCCCGTGCCGCAGGCCGACGGCCGCAAGGGCCTGAACTTCGTGATGCGGCATTCGCTGCCCATCTTCGTGCTGCCGGCCGGCTCGCCGCCGGCACCGCCGCAACTGGCCTGGCGGCTGGTGCGGCAGGACGACCGGGTCGTCCTGGAGGTGAGCAACGGCGGCGGCACGCATGCCCAGGTCGCGGACCTGGCGTTCACCGATGCCGCCGGCCGGCGCACCCCCGTGCACGCCGGCCTGCTCGGCTACGTGCTGCCCGGCGCCACCATGCGGTGGTCGCTGCAGCCTCCTGCAAGCACTTTCTCGGGCCCGGGCCAATGGCAGGCCATGGTCAATGGCAACACCGCGCCCCAAGACATCGCGCCGCTGGATCCCTCGCGCTGACAGGCTGCTGTACCTGGGTCTGCTCGCGCCTGCCTGCCAGGCTGCGGCCCAGGGCCTGCCTGCCGCCGGCATCCCCGCGGCCACGCGCCCGGCGGCCATGCTCGCGGCGGCCGAGGAGACCCCGCTCTTCCTCGAAGTCATGCTCAACGGCATGCCGCGCGGCCTGCAGCCCTTCGTGTGGCGCGCAGGCGAGCTATGGGCCGAGGCGGCGACGCTGCGGCAGATCGGTTTCGTGCTGCCGGCTGACGCCGTGCCCCTGCAGCGCCTGCGCGCGCTGCCGGGCCTGGCCGTGGACTACGACGCGGCCGGCCAGCGCGTGGCCCTGCAGGCGCCGCTGCCGCTGCTGCAGCTGCCCACCACCGTGGTCGGCTCGCCGGAGGTGCCCGCGCAGGCGGCGAGCGCCAGCCCCGGCGTGCTGCTGAACTACGACCTCTACGGCACCCAGGGCCGCGGCGGCAGCGCCAGCCTCAGCGCCTTCGGCGAACTGCGCGCCTTCAGCGGCGACGCGGTGTTCAGCACCACCGCCCTGATGCAGCGCATCCGCGGCGTGGGCGACGAAGGCTGGCACAGCCAGTCGGTGCGGCTGGACAGCACCTGGAGCCGCTCCTTCCCCGACGAGATGCTCACGCTGCGCGTGGGCGACACGCTCACCGGCTCGCTGCCCTGGTCGCGCGCCACGCGCATCGGCGGCGTGCAGCTGGCGCGCAACTTCGCGCTGCAGCCCTATCGCAGCACCGCGCCGCTGCCCAGCTTCATCGGCTCGGCCACCCTGCCGTCGGAAGTGGAGCTGTTCGTCAACGGCATCCGCCAGTACAGCAGCCAGGTGCCGGCCGGCCCATTCCAGTTGAACACGCTGCCCGTCATCAACAGCGCCGGCACCGCCCAGGTGGTGCTGACCGACGCGCTCGGGCGCGCGACGACGCTGAGCTTCTCGATGTACGACTCCGGCCGCCTGCTGGCCAAGGGGCTCACCGACTGGACGGTGGACCTGGGCGTGGTGCGGCGCAACTACGGCGTGCGCTCCTTCGACTACGGCAGCGAGCCGGTGGCCACGGGCACCTGGCGCCGCGGCCTGAGCGACAGCTTCACGCTGGAGGCGCACGGCGAGGCCACGCGCGGGCTGGCGCTGGGAGGCGTGGGCGGCGTGTGGCAACTGGGCGGCGCCGGGCTGGTCTCGGCCGCGCTGGCGCACAGCCGGCATTCGGCCGGCAGCGGCAGCCAGGGCAGCCTGTCCTACACCTGGACGCGCGAGCGCGTCAGCGCCAGCTTCAGCGGCACCCGCGCCTTCGGCGACTACCGCGACGTGGCCGCGCAGTACGGGGCGGCGCCCCCGCGCGCCACGGCGCGCGCCAGCGTGGGCTACAGCACCGCGGCCCTGGGCAGCTTCAGCCTCAGCTACCTCTACCTGCGCCAGGCGGACCAGCCGGCCGCGCGCTATGCGAGCCTGGGCTGGTTCCAGTCGCTGGGCCGCACGGCCTCGCTGTCCATGGGCTTCAACCAGAACCTGGACAGGCGCGAGGAGCGCAGCTTCTACCTGAGCCTGAACTGGTCGCTGGACAGCCGCACCAGCGTCGGCGCCGGCGTGCAGCACGACGGCCGCGGCACGAGCGGCACCGTGAGCGCGCAGCGCTCGGTGCCAGGCGAGGGCGGCTGGGGCTGGCGTGCCACCGCGCGTGCCGGCGGCGACGCGCAGGGCGGCCAGGCCGACCTGGACTACCTCGGCGACCACGGCCGCCTGCAGGCCGGCGTGAGCGACTTCGGCCGCGGCAGCCGCCAGGCCTATGCCGGCGCCACCGGCGCCCTGGTGCTGATGGGCGGCCACGGCTTCGCGGCGCGCCGCATCGACGACGCCTTCGCGGTGGTGAGCACCGACGGCGTGCCCGACGTGCCGGTGCGCCTGGAGAACCGGCCGGTCGGCCGCACCGATGCGCGCGGCATGCTGCTGGTGGTGCCGGTGCAGGCCTACCAGAACAACCGGCTGGCCATCGACCCGATGCAACTGCCGGCGGACGTGCGCATCGACCGCACCGAGACCCTGTTCACGCCGGCCGACCGCGCAGGCGCGCTGGTGCGCTTCGGCATCGCGCCGGTGCGTGCGGCCAGCGTGCAACTGGTCGATGCCGCCGGGCAGCCCGTGCCGCTGGGCAGCCGGGTGCGCCTCGAAGGGCAGGCGGGCGAGGGCGCCGTGGTGGGCTACGACGGCATGGTCTACCTCGAAGGCCTGGCGCCGGCCAATGCCCTGGCCGTGCACACGCCGGCCGGTGCCTGCACCGCGCGCTTCGCTTGGAGCCGGCCGGACAGCGGCCTGGCGCAGATCGGCCCCGTGCCCTGCCTGCCATGAGCGGATGGAACCCATGACGATGACGACATGCCCGGGTGCGGGACGCGCAGGTCGCTTCTGGCTGCGCTGGCTGCTGTGGTGCCTGCTGGTGCTGTGCGGCTCGGCGGCGCAGGCGCAGAACTGCTGGAACAGCGGCAAGAGCGACCTGAATTTCGGCCCGATCGCCGTCGGCAGCGCGGCCACCACGATGGGCGATGTGCAAGTAACCTGCCGGGCTAGCGACTGGCCGCTTGCGCCTACGGTCTTCAGGATGTGCATCTATGCGGCGGGCTATCCCACCACAGCCGACATCAGCCCGCGCCGGATGACCAACAACGGCGTAGATGGGCAGCCGCCCAAGTTCATGCCTTACTACCTGTATTCCGATGCGGCGCGCACCAGCATCCTTGGACCGGAAGGCAATAGCTCATACACCGCCTATGTGCGGACCTTCACCGTGCCTCCGTCGACGACGCAGACGTTCACGATTCCCATCTACGGGCGTGCCACGGCCACTGCCGGTTTGCCGGGAGGGCAGGGCTTCTACGCCTACAACAACACCGTCACGGTCGATTGGGCCGGTGGCCTGCTGGGCATCACCCCTGCAAACTGCAATGGGGGGCTGCTGGTTGCCGGAGGCACCGCCACCTTCGGCCTGCAGGTACAGGCCAGCACGATCAACAGCTGCACCGTCTCCATCGCCTCGGCCAGCGACATGGACTTCGGCAGCGCCACCTCGCTGGCCGCCGCGCGCGACAGCACCTCCGCCATCACGCTCAACTGCCCGAGCAACAGCCAGTGGAAGGTGGGGCTGAGCAACGGCCTGCATGCGCAAGGCACCCAGCGCCGCATGGCCGGCCCCGGCAGCGACTTCATCAGCTACGAGCTGTACCGCGACCCGGGCCGTACCCAGCGCTGGGGCAGCAACACGGCCTCGGGCGGCGACACGGTCAACGGCGGCGGCAGCGGCAGTGGCAGCCCGGTCACGCTCACCGTGTACGGCCGCGTGCCGGCGCAGCCGGCGGTCCAGCCCGGCAGCTACGGCGACACCATCACCGTCACGCTGACCTACTGAACAAGCAAGGGACGGCGGCCCGGACACATCCGGGAACCAATCCGCCCGCCCTGAAACACACTGGGCACGGCCTGCCGTCCATCGACGGCGGGCCGGGCCGTTTCCGCATTTTTTCCACTGCCTGTTCGAGAAAGGATCGTTCCGCATGTCCATCGCGCTCCGCCGCCTGCCCGCCCTGTTCGTGTTGCTTTGCGCCCTGTTGCTGGCCTGGCCGGCCGCCCACGCGCAGCAGATGGTGGCGGCGGCGCGCGACGGGGTGATGCTGCGCAGCGGCGCCAGCGAGCGGGCGAAGGCCAAATGGTCGGTGGACCGCGGCTACCCGCTGCAGGTCGTCGGCCGCAGGGGCGCCTGGCTGCAGGTGCGCGACTTCGAGGGCGACCGCGCCTGGGTGCTGAGCTCGCGCACCAACCGCCGGGCGCACATGGTCTCCAAGGCCAGCGTGCTCAATGTCCGCGCCACGCCCGCTGCGCGGGGACGCATCGTCGCCCGGGCCGGCTATGGCGACGTGCTGCGCACGCTGGAGCGGCGCGGCGACTGGGTCAAGGTGCGCACCGGCGCTGGCGTGGTCGGCTGGGTGGCACGCAGGTTGGTGTGGGGGTTCTGACTCAGTCCAACTGCGCCGCCGCCTCCAGCGCGCTGCGCACGGCGCCCTCGAGCGTGGCCGGGTAGGGGCCTTCGATATGGTCGCCGCAGGCCAGCAGGCCCGGGGCGACCCGGGCGCCCGGCCGCTGCAGCCCGGGCGTGCAGGCGAAAGTGGCGCGCTTCTCGACGATGGTCTGCACGGGCGCCAGGCCGGTCCAGCCCAGTTCATCGCGCGCCTGTCCGATGACCTGCGCCTCCAGCGCGTCGCGCGCCTCGCCGCAGGCGCTGACCACGAAGGCCGCCAGTCCCGTAGGGCCGCCGAGCCGGCCGCGGTCGAACACGAACTGCGCCGGGCCGCCGCGCAGCGCGAGCATCGGCAGGCCCGGCCACGAGGGCGCGCCGCTCAGGTAGACGGTGGCGATGCCTTCGTGCGCCAGCGCCTCGGCCGTGCGCGCCCAGGCCGCTGCATCGGCCACGCCGGTGGAATGCGCCAGGCGGGCGCTCTCCCAGGCCGGCGCGGCGAGCACGACGCGGTCGAAGCGCTCGCTGTCCACGCGCCAGCCCTCGCCGTCGGGCTGCAGCGCCTGCACGCGGTGGCCCAGGCGCATCGCGGCGCCGCGGGCCGACAGCCAGCGCATCGCGGCATCGGGCAGCAGGGTGCCCAGGTCGGTGCGCGGCAGCAGCAGGTCGGCGCCGCCGGGCTCG
>NZ_JBIQNC010000047.1:0-26284 GCF_044462705.1 Xenophilus sp. | reverse complement strand
TGCGCAACCGCACCGAGGCCGTGGTCGCCGCGCAGTCGCTCACCGAAGCCTGAGGCGCCCGGCGCCGCCGCCGGCGGCTTGCCTTGGCTTATTGATTGGTATTACCATTGCGCAATTGGCGGCCGCCCTGTCCCGGGCTTCAGGGGCGGAGACGCCGGCCGCCCACAGGAGTTGCCGATGGACACGAAGACAATCGCCGACCGCGTCTTCCAGGTGGAAGACGCCGCCGGCCGCACCTACCGGGCCACCCGCTATGTCTGGCTCGACAACGTGGCGGCCGAGGGCCACCCCGAGGACTGGCAGGAGATCGCCCACCTGCTCATGACCGAGTACGGCGGCATCCTGGACCCCGATCCGGCCGGCGCCGGCTGCTTTGTCGTCGACGGCACGGGCACGCGGGTCCGGACGGTGAGCGAAGAGGCCTGATACGGGTTTGCAATCCGGGTGAGAACGAGGCGCGAAGCCGCAGACAGTGCCGACGCGACGTACGGCCAGGCGAAGCAACGCCGTGCCGTATGAGCCGGCCGCGCCCTCAGGGCGCGTAACCGAAGTCCTTGCCAGGCTCCGCGCGCATGAACTCTCCGCCCGCGGCCATCCAGTCGCCGCCTTCCGCAACCGTGATCGAGATCGCGCGCACCAGGAATTTGGACGGATCCTCCACGGAGGCCGGGCGCGTGCCTTCGGCCGCCAGGCGCTTGACCGCTTCCAGCAGGACGCGGCGGGTGCGGGCCACGCCGCTGTCGCTCACACCCAGGTTCTCCTTGCTGCGGTCGTAGATGGCCGACACGCCCGATTGGCAGGCGGCGTCCTGCAGCCACAGGCCCGGCATGCCCGCGTTGTACCTGCGGGACAGCTCCGGTGAATAGCCGTAGGCGTTCTCTCGATTGAACTTGCTCCAGTAGGTGTGATACGGGAAGGTCACCGGCCGCGGCTCGAACGAGTTGGCCGAGGCATGGCCGGTCTCGCGGCCGTTGTGCCCGTCCACGAAGAGCTTGCGCGTCTTCTCGTAGAACGGCTGGGCCGGGTGGTAGGAAAACATGATGCACAGCGTGTGCTCGTCGTCCATCGGCACCCAGGCGTGGCCGCTCAGCTCGGGGTACTGGGAGAAGGGCGGGACCAGGGTCCAGAAGGGCATCAGGAACTGGTTGACGCGGATGTAGTTCTTGTCCCCGTCGAGCTTGCGCCGGGACGCGACGTGCAGGCCCGCGTCGTGCTGCACGACCTCGAACCGGGGGGCGAGGTCGGCGGCCTGCTTCCATTGGTCGATGCTGCCGCCGGCGTCCACCCGGCCGTGCAGGATGGCCGCATGCGCCGAATCGATCTCACCTTCCAGCGCCTGCAGCCAGTTGCAGTCCTGGATGCGCATGGACACGTGGACGTTCTCGGGCGGCACCATGTTCCATTCCATGCTCGGCAGCTCGGGCGGGGCCTCGTCGGGGCCCATGTAGGCCCACAGCACGCCATTGCGCTCGCGCACCGGATAGGCCTTGACGCGCACGCGGTCGAGCATGGGCGAGTTTGCCGGCTCGGCGGGCATCTCTTGGCATCGGCCGTCCACCGAGAATTTCCAGCCGTGATAGACGCAGCGCAGGCCGCCTTCCTCGTTGCGCGCGAAGACCAGCGGCGCGCCGCGGTGCGGGCAGGCCTGGTCGACCAGGCCCACACGGCCTTCCCGGTCGCGGAACGCCACCAGGTCCTCGCCCAGCAGACGGACGCGGTAGGGCTCGCCGTCGGGCGGAACGTCGCTGGAGAGCAGGAACGGAAGCCAGTACAGGCGCATCAGCTCGCCCATCGCCGTCTTGGGGCCGACGCGCACCAGCAGTTCGTTGTCTTCGTGCTTCAGCATGGTCATTGCCTCAAAATTGGTTCAACCATTAGATTATACTAGCACAGACAGCGGGAGAAAAGCGACCTCCCTGGGCAGGATCGGCCGCCTGCGGCTCCTGGCGGCCACCCGGGCGATTTGGGGCAAACCCCTGTTTATGGATTATTGGTTAGTCCATTAATATTTTGTCATTCAACGACCGATCCCCCAGGAGAGCGCGCATGCCTGCCACCCGTTCCATCGACCGCCGCGCCGCATTGATCCGCCTCGCCTCGGGCGCCGCCGTGCTGGCGGGCGCCGCGCCGCTGGCGCATGCCCAGGGCAACTGGCCCGAGCGGCCGATCACGCTGGTCACGCCCTTCGGCGGCGCCGTGGACGTCCTGGCGCGCCTGATCGCCGCCGACCTGGGCCGGCGGCTCGGGCAGAGCGTGGTGGTCGAGCAGAAGTTCGGCGGCTCCGGCACCATCGGCATGGCCGCGGTGGCGCGGGCGCAGCCCGACGGCTACGTGATCGGCATGGGAACCACGACTTCGCTGACCTCGGCGCCCCATCTGATCAAGAGCCCGGGCTACGACGTCGAGAAGTCCTTCACCTACCTCGGGCTGATCCAGACCTCGCGCCAGGTGCTCACCGTGTCGCCCAAGCTGGGCGTGAACACGCTCGAGGAGTTCATCGCGCTGGCCAAGTCCAAGCCCGGTGCGCTGAACTTCGGCTCCAGCGGCGTGGGCAACAGCATCCACCTGGCGGTCGAGCAGTTCAACGCGGCGGCCGGCATCCGCGCGGTGCACGTGCCCTACAAGACGGGCAACGAGACCGACGCGGCCATGATGGCCGGCGACGTGCAGTACACGATCGCCTCGCTCGCCACCTCGCTGCCGCTCATCCAGGCCGGGCGCATCCGTGCGCTGGCCGTCACCGGCGAGGGCCGCGATCCGGCGCTGCCGGACGTGCCCAACCTCACCGAGGCAGGCCTGTCCGCGCGCATCCCCGAGCAGCTCTTCGGCATGGTCGCTCCGGCCCCGCTGCCGCCGGCGGTGTCGGCGAAGCTGCTCAAGGCGGTGGCCGACATGCAGGCCGACGCCGCCTTCCAGGAGTCGGTGCGGCGCGGCGGCGGCGTGCCGACCCAGGTGCACGGCGAGGCCTTCCGCAAGGTGGTGCTCGCCGACAGCAAGACCTGGGGCGAGCTGATCAAGCGGCTGAACATCACGCTCAACAGCTGACGGCATGGCGGACGTGACGGCGGAGCGCGTCGCGCTGGTGGCCGGCGCCAGCGGCATCGTGGGCCGCGGCATCGCCACGCGGCTGGCGGCCGACGGCTGGCGCGTGCTGTGCGCCAGCCGCAGCGGCGCCGCCGTGCCCGGCGCGCAGGGCATCGAGGTGGATCTGTCCGACGCGCAGCAGGCGCGCGCCGCGCTCGCCGGCCATCCCGGCATCACGCACCTGTTCTACGCCGCCTACGTGCAGGCGGCCGACCGGGCGGCCGAGGTGGCCCCCAACCTGGCGATGCTGCGCCATGCCGTGCATGCCGCCGAAGCGGCGGCGCCCGGCCTGCGCAAGGTGGTGCTGGTGACCGGCGCGAAGTTCTACGGCATCCAGTGGGGCGCATCGCGCACGCCCTGCCGCGAGAGCGATCCCCGCCAGCTGCCGCCCAACTTCTACTACGACCAGGAGGACTTCCTGCGCGAGGCCGGCCGCGGCCGGCCCTGGCGCTGGGTCAACCTGATCCCGCCCTTCGTGTCCGGCCATGCCGTGGGCAACCCGATGAACCTGGTGCTCGGCATCGGGCTGTACGCGGCCGCGTGCAAGGCGCTCGGCCTGCCGCTGCGCTTCCCGGGCAGCGCGGCGGCCTACGACGCGCTGCACCAGATCGCCGACGCCTCGCAGATCGGTGCCGCTGCCGCCTGGGCCGCCGACGCGCCGGCCGCGCAGGACGAGGCCTTCAACGTCGCCAACGGCGACCCGACGCGCTGGCGCCGCACCTGGCCGGCGCTGGCGCAGGCGCTGGGCATGGCCTGCGACGAGCCCAAGACGGTGCCGCTGGCCGAGCTCATGCCCCACCAGCAGCCGCTGTGGGACCGCATCGCCCGGCAGCACGGGCTGGCGCCGGTGGACATCGCGCGCGTGGTGGACTGGCGCTGGATGGACTACATGCTGCGCCAGGGCCACGACATCGTGCTGGAGACCCGCAGGATCCGCAACGCCGGCTTCCACGACTGCATCGACACCGAGGCCGTGCTCATCGAGCGGCTGCACGAACTGCGGCGTGCGCGCGTGCTGCCCGAATGACATCGGCCATGAAGACGCACGACCTCACGCTCGGCTTCCTCACGCTCGGCGCCCAGGCCGCGCCCATGGAGGTGCTGGATGCCGCCGCGGCCGCGGGCTTCGGCGCCGCCGGCCTGCGCGTGAGCGGCCGTAACCCCGGCGACTCTTGGCCCTCGGTCGATCCCGCGTCGCAGGACCTGGAGCGCCTGCGCGAACATGCCGGGGCGCTCGGCGTGCGGATCTCCAGCATCAGCGGCTACTACATCTCGCCCGCCACCGAGGCGCAGCACCTGCTGCGCAACGTCGAGGCGGCGACGCGGGTGGGCGCGCCCCTGATCATGCAGGGCTGCTTCGAGCCCGACCTGGCACGCGTCGCGCGCCTGCTGGCCGGCTACGCGCGGGCTGCGGCCGACGCGGGCGTGCGCATCGCCATCGAGTTCATGCCGATGAGCGCGTTGAAGAGCATGCCCGACACGCTCGACGTGATCGAGCGGAGCGGCGCTGCCGACAACGTGGGCCTCCTGATCGACGCGCTGCATCTGGCGCGCTCGGGCGCACGGCCTTCGGACGTGGCGGCGCTGGCGCCCGGCCGCGTGCCGATCGCGCAGTTGTGCGATGCGGCCGCCCGGCGGCCGGACTCGCTGTCGCTCTTCGACGAGGCGATGCAGGGCCGCATGTACCTGGGCGACGGCGGCCTCGATCTGGCGGGCCTGGTGCGGGCGCTGCCGCCGGGGACGGAACTGGAGCTGGAAACCCCGGTCATCGCCGACGCCGCGCTGGCCCCGGCGGAGAAGGCGCGCCGCGCTGCGGCCAAGGCGCAAGCTTTCTTCGCGCGCCTCGGCTGAGTGCGCAGCGGTGTCAGGCGCCGCCGCCCTCCCGCACACGCGGGAAACCAGCGAAGGCCGGGCGCTGCCGGGCCAGCGCTGCCTCGATCTGCGCACGCGGCTCCTCGGCCGCGAAGGCCGCGGCCTGGCTGGCCGCCTCCAGCGCGAAGGCGCTGCGGCGGTCGCCGTCCAGCGAGGCGTTGAGCATCGACTTGGCCAGGGCCACCGCCGCCGGCGCGGCGCGCGCCATGCTCTGCGCGATAGCCCGCACGCGCGCCTCCAGCGCATCGCTCTCGCACACCTCCATCAGCAGGCCCAGGCGCAGCGCCTCCTGCGCATCGACCTCGCGTGTGGAGTAGGTCAGCTCGCGCGCCCGCTGCAGCCCGACCACGCGCGGCAGCAGGTACAGCGCGCCGAGGTCGGGCACCAGGCCGAGGCGCAGGTGCGCCATGCAGAACCTCGCGCGCGGCGTTCCCACCAGCAGGTCGGCGCACAGCGCCAGCGCGAAGCCGGCGCCGATGGCCGGCCCGTCGATCGCCGCGATCACCGGCCGGCCGAGGTTGAGCAGGTCGTCGCTCAGCCGCAGCCCGGCCTGGATGCGCTGCTGCCAGTAGGCCGGCCCGGCGTCCACGTGCTCGCGCAGCGCCTGCAGGTTGCCGCCGGCGCAGAACGCGCCCGCGCCGCCGGTGAGCACCAGCACGCGCACCTGCGCATCGTCGCGCACCTGCGCCAGCACCTCCATCAGGTCGCTGCGCAGCGGCACGTCCAGCGGGTTGTGGATCTGGCCGCGCGTGAAGCGCACCCAGCCCACGCCGTCCTCGACACGGTAGTCCAGCGTGTCCATCGCGGGCTCAGGCCGGGCGGAACATCGGCACCATCGCGCCGCCGTCGGCCGGCTTGAAGACGGCCTCCACCGGCTGGCCGATCCTCAGGCTGTCGAGGTCGCAGTCGACGATGTTGGTCAGCATCGTGATGCCTTCCTCCAGCGCCACGTAGGCGATCGCGTAGGGGATCGGCCCGGCGCGGCGGGTGACGCTCACGCTGTAGATCGTGCCGCGGCCCGAGAGGGCGCGCCATTCGGTCTCTCCCAGGCAGAAGGGGCACAGGGCGCGCGGGTACCAGTGCGGCTTGCCGCAGGCGGTGCACACGCGCGTGACCAGCAGGCCCTGCTTCGCGCTGGCCCAGAAATGCTCGGTGGCCGCGTCGACCTGCGGCGCGGCGAGCGGACGGTCGGTGGAGGGAGTGGTCATCGCTTGTTACTGCCTTTCCATGATGAGCGTGGCGCTGCCGTGGCGCGAGCCGAGCAGGCCGCCGGTGCCCTGCGCCAGGGCGAGCGTGCAGCCGGGCACCTGCACCCTGGGGTGCGCCTCGCCGCGCAGCTGCCGCACGGCCTCGATCACCTTGGTGATGCCGCCGCGGTTGGCCGGATGGTTGTTGCACAGGCCGCCGCCGTCGGTGTTGAAGGGCAGCCTGCCGGTGCCGGAGATCAGGTTGCCGTCGGCCACGAAGCGGCCGCCCTCGCCCTTCTTGCAGAAGCCCAGGTCCTCCAGCTGCATCAGCACCGTGATGGTGAAGCTGTCGTAGATGGAGGCGTACTGGATGTCCGACGGCTTCACGCGCGCCTCCTCGAAGGCGATGGGGCCGCTCACGGCCGCGCCCGACCAGGTCAGGTCGACCTGGCCGCCGAGCTGGCCCTTGATGGTCTCGCCGGCGCCCAGCACGTTGACGATGGGCCGCTTGAGCGTGCGCGCGATCTCCGGGCGCACCACCACCAGCGCCCCGCCGCCGTCGCTGACCACGCAGCAGTCCAGCTTGTGCAGTGGGTCGGAAATCATCGGCGAGGCCAGCACCTCCTCCACCGTGACGGGCTCGCGCAGCATCGCGTTCGGGTTGTGCTGCGCATGGGCCGCGGCGGCGACCTTGATCCAGGCCAGCTGTTCGGCGGTGGTGCCGAATTCGTGCATGTGGCGCGCCGCCGCCAGCGCATACATGTTGACGGTGACGGGCGCGTAGGGCATCTCCCAGGGCACGTCCGGCGTGTTGGGCGTGACCAGGCGCGGCGCCACGCCGCTGGAGCCCTCGCTGCGCGGGCGGCCGGCGAGCGTGATGAGCGCCACGTCGCACTTGCCGGCGGCGATCGCCTGCGCCGCGTGCGACACGTGGATCAGGTAGGCCGAGCCGCCCGTGTCGGTGCTGTCGACGTGGCGCAGCCGCGTCAGGCCCAGGTAGTCGGCCATGTTGTTGGCGCCCAGGCCCGGCGCGTCGCCGGCGCAGAAATACCCGTCCACGTCCTTCAGGGTGAGGCCCGCGTCCTCGAGTGCGCCGCGCGCGCACTCGGCGTGCAGCTGGGCCACCGTCTTGTCCGGCGCCTTGCGCGTGGGATGCTCGTAGGCGCCCGCGATGCAGGCCTTGCGATGGATGCTCATTCAGTTGCTCCGGCTGAAGAATGGATCTTAGAATATCATTGGTTCAACCATCGTACATCAAAAAAGGAGCAGCACGTGGACCCCATCGTCAGCCTGCAAGGGCGCACCATCGTCGTCACCGGCGCCGGCCAGGGCATCGGCCGTGGCATCGCCGAGACCGCCGCCGCCCTCGGCGCCAACGTCGTGGCCGTGGACCTCAACGGCGAGACCCTGGCCGCCACGCTCGAGGCGCTGCCTTCGGGCCGGGCCATGGGCGTGCAGGGCAGCGTGGCCGACCCGGCCGTGGCCGACCGCGCCGTGGCCGATGCCGTCGCGCGCTTCGGCGCCGTGCACGGGCTGGTGAACAACGCCGGCATCATCCGCCCGGCCATGATCGACAAGATGACCGACATGCAGTGGCAGGAGGTCATCGACGTGCACCTCACCGGCTCCTTCTACTGGATGCGCGCCGCCGGCCGCCACATGATCGAGCGCGCCAAGGGCGGCGACACCAGCGGCGGCGCGGTGGTGAACATCTCCTCGGACGCCGGCCGCAAGGGCTCGATCGGCCAGATCAACTATGCCGCGGCCAAGGCCGGCCTGCTGGGCATGACGATGACGGCGGCGCGCGAATGGGGCCGCTACAACATCCGCACCAACTCGATCTGCTTCGGCGTGGTCGAGACGCCGATGACCGAGGTGGTGCGCGGCGAGAAGTTCCGCGACCAGATGCTGGCGCAGATCCCGCTGGGGCGCTGGTCGACGCCGCAGGAGGTGGTCAAGAGCGTGGTGTACCTGCTGTCCGACGGCGCGAGCTATGTCACCGGGCAGCATCTCGGCGTCAACGGCGGCTTCCACATCAGCCTTTGATATGGAGCACCCCCAGGCTTCGCGGACTTCGTTCCGCTTCGCCAACCCCCTCCAGGGGGCACATCCTGCGGCCCGGCCAAGCCGGTTCCGCGGATGTTCCCGCATGGCCTGCTCCGCGGCCTTCGGAGCGAGCGGCAGGCTGCACTGCATCCCGTGCGGACCGAACGGAAAACTGCGTCGTGGGGCACTGAGATGAGTGGCGAGACGGTCCTGCAGGAGCGCATTGGCGGCGTGGCGGTGCTCACGCTGTCGCGGCCGGGCTTC
Organism: Xenophilus sp.; assembly: GCF_044462705.1. Taxonomy (NCBI): domain Bacteria; kingdom Pseudomonadati; phylum Pseudomonadota; class Betaproteobacteria; order Burkholderiales; family Comamonadaceae; genus Xenophilus; species Xenophilus sp. The sequence goes on along the minus strand of NZ_JBIQNC010000047.1, from coordinate 17,831 downwards.
AAGAACGCCATCGACGCGGCCACCACCGACCGGCTGACGAACCTGCTGCGCGAGCTGCGCCTGGACGACGCGGTGCGCGCGTTGGTGCTCACCGGCGCCGGCGGCGACTTCTGCGCCGGCGGCGACGTCAAGGGCATGGGCGAGGGCGGGCAGCGCACGGTCGAGGAGCGCCGCACCGGCATGGCGCGCTATCGCGAGCTGGCCGAGCGCTTCGCCGCCTTCGACAAGCCGCTGGTGTGCGCCGTCGACGGCGTGGCCTTCGGCGCCGGCCTGAGCATGGCGCTGTGGGCCGACATCGTGCTGGTGAGCCAGCGCGCGCGCATGGCCATGGTGTTCCACCGCATCGGCCTGGTGCCCGACGTCGGCGCCTGGTACACGCTGCCGCGCGCGGTCGGCCTGCCGCGCGCGCGCGAGCTGATCTATTCGGCGCGCGAGTTCGGCGCGGAGGAGGCGGTGCGCATGGGCATCGCGCTCGAGGCGCTGCCGCCCGAGGCGCTGATGCCCCGCGCGCTGGCTCTGGCCCAGGCCTTCGAGGGCGGCTCGCCCACCGCGTTCAGCCTGTCGAAGGCGGCGCTGGCCGCCTCGCTGCACAGCGACCTGCCGACCCTGCTCGAGATGGAGGCCGGCGCGCAGGCCATCGCCGGCTCGAGCGCGTACTTCCGCGAGGCGGTGCGCCGCTTCGCCGCCAAGGAGCCCGCGGCCTTCCGCTGGCCCGCAAGACAGGAGCCGACATGATCGACTACGAGAAGACCCGGGCCTGGCGCTCGGGGCCGGTGCGCCATGCCTACACGGCGAAGGACAGCATCCTCTACGCCCTGGGCGTGGGCTTCGGCGCCGACCCGCTGGACGCACAGGAGCTGCGCTACGTGTACGAGAAGGACCTGGTCGCCGTGCCCACCATGGCTGCGGTGCTGGCCTCGCCCGGCTTCTGGATGCGCGAGCGCACCGAGCTGGGCATCGACTTCGTGCGCCTCGTGCACGGCGAGCAGTCGGTGGTGCTGCACCGGCCGCTGCCCGGCGCCGCCACGCTGGTGGGCGAGAGCCGCGTGGCGCGCATCGTCGACAAGGGCGAGGGCAAGGGTGCGGTGATGCACGTGGAGAAGACGCTGACCGACGAGGCCGACGGCGGCCTGGTCGCCACCGTCGAGCAGGTGCTGTTCCTGCGCGGCGACGGCGGCTTCTCGAAGCACGGCGGCGGCGACGCGCCGGCGCCGGCCGCGGCCGAGCCGCCCGCGGGCCCGCCGGACATCACGCTGGCGCTGCCCACGCGCGCCGACGCGGCGCTGCTGTACCGGCTGTCGGGCGACATCAACCCGTTGCACGTCGATCCGGCGGTGGCGGCGAAGGCCGGCTTCCCGCGGCCGATCCTGCACGGCCTGGCGACCTACGGCAACGCCTGCCGCGGCATCCTGGCCGGCTGCTGCGGCCACGACGCGGCGCGCCTGCGCTCGATCCGCGCACGCCTCACCTCGCCGGTGTACCCGGGCGAGACGCTGCTGCTGGAGTGCTGGCGCCTGGGCGCCGAGGAGGTCGCCTTCCGCGCCCGCGTGCAGGAGCGCGACGTGCAGGTGCTGGCCAACGGCCGCGCGCTGCTGGGCTGAGAAGGCGCGAACCGTCCGGGACGGCGGCCCGCCGGCGCGGGCCGCCGCCGGATTCAGAGCTTCACGCGGCCCGAATCGACCAGCTTGCGCACCAGCGCGAGCTGGTCCTTCATGAACTGGCTGGTCTTCTGCGGGCTCCAGTCCACCGACTCGAAGCCCAACTCGACCAGCTTGGCGCGCACGTCCGGCAGCATGGTGATGCGGGTCAGCTCGGCGGTGAGCTTCTTCACCACCGCGTCGGGCGTCTTCGCCGGGACGAAGGCGCCGGCCCAGCCGGGCATGTCGACCGCGGGGTAGCCCAGCTCGGCGAAGGTCGGCACGTCGGGGTAGCCGGCGAAGCGCTTGGCGCTCGCCAGGGCTAGCGGCTTGATCTTGCCGGGGTAGCGGCTGACGCCGCCCACCGAGGTGAAGGCCGCGTCGATCTGGCCGGCCAGCAGGTCCTGCAGCGCCGGCGCCTCGCCCTTGTAGGGCACGTGCACGGTGTCGAGGTCGGCCGCCATGTTGAACAGCTCGCCGACGAAGTGGCCGCCCGAGCCCGGCCCGTAGGAGCCGTACGAGAGCTTGCCCGGCTGCGTCTTGGCCAGCGCCACGTACTGCCTGAGCGTGCTCACCGGCAGGCTCTCCCGGATGCCCATGGCGATCGGCGTGAGCGCGAGCATGCACACCGGGCGCAGTTCGTCCAGCCGATAGCCGGTCTTGGGCAGCAGCACGGTATTGCTGATCAGCGCGCTGTAGCCGATGAGCACCGTGTGGCCGTCGGCGGCGCCCTGGGCCACGGTGGTGGCGGCGATGGCGCCGCTGGCGCCGGGCTTGGACTCGACCACCGACGGCTGCCCCCACGCCTCGGTGAGCTTCTGGCCCACCAGCCGCATCATCGTGTCGTGCCCGCCGCCCGGCGGCGTGGGAATGATGAAGCGCACGGGCTGCGACGGGAAGGTCGGCGCCTGCGCGCCGGCGAGGTCGAACGCGCCGGTGCCCAGCGTGCCCAGCGCTGCGGCGATCACATCGCGACGGCTCATGGCCATGGTCTGTCTCCTGTTGTCATTGAGGGGAATGCGTTAGTATCTCATTGGTTCAACCATCGAAAGTACGGATTTCTCCGTAGACGCCCCGTGCCGGATTCACCCGAACAGACCGCCGCGCTCGATGCCTTCGTACGCCGCGAGATCGGCCCCTTCGACGGCGCGCTGCAGCTGCGGCGCGTCGAGGGCGGCCAGTCCAACCCCACCTTCCTCGTCGACGCCGGCGCGCACCGGCTGGTGCTGCGGCGCAAGCCCGCCGGCACGCTGCTGCCCTCGGCGCACGCGGTGGAGCGCGAGTACCGCGTGCTGCGGGCGCTGGAGGGCTCGGCCGTGCCGGTGCCGCGCGCCCGCGTGCTGTGCGAGGACCCGGCCGTGATCGGCAGCAGCTTCTACCTGATGGACTTCGCCGAGGGCCGCATCCTCACCGACCAGACGCTGCCCGGCATGGCGCCCGCGCAGCGCCGCGCGCACTACGCCGAGATGGCGCGCGTGATGGCGGCGCTGCACGGCCTGGACTGGCGCGCGCGCGGGCTCGAGGGCTTCGGGCGCGAGGGCGGCTACATCGCGCGCCAGCTCGAGCGCTGGACGCGCCAGTACCGTGCCAGCGAGACGCGCCGCATCGACGCCATGGAGCGCCTCATCGACTGGCTGCCCGCGCATGTGCCGCCGCAGGAGGGCACGGCGCTGGTGCACGGCGACTTCCGGCTCGACAACCTGGTGTTCCACCCGAGCGAGCCGCGCATCGTGGCGGTACTCGACTGGGAGCTCGCCACGCTGGGCGACGCGCTGGTGGACTTCGCCTACCACTGCCTGTCCTGGCGCTTGCAGCTCGGCACGCACCGCACCCTGGCCGGCCTCGACCCCCTGCCCGAGGGCATTCCCACCGAGGCCGAGCACGTCACCGACTACGGGCGCGCCCGCGGCGGCGAACGGCACGACATCCCCCACTGGAGCTACCACATGGCCTTCAACATGTTCCGGCTCGCCGCGATCCAGCAGGGCGTGGCCCGCCGCGCGCTCGACGGCAACGCCGCCAACAGCCGCGCCGCGCAGGTGGCCACGCGTGTGGAGGCCACCGCGCAGGCCGGCTGGCAGGCGGCGGAACAGGCCGGCGCGGAGGTGTCCCGGTGAGCGGCATCCCCCGCACCATGCGCGCCTGGCGCGTCGAGGAAATCACCGAGGCGGGCCGCATGCAGCTGCGCGAGGTCGAGGTGCCGCGGCCCGGCCCCGACCAGTACCTGGTGCGCGTGGAGGCCGCCGGCCTGGCCTTCGGCGACACGCTGATCGTGCGCGGCAGGTACCAGATCAAGCCGCCGCTGCCCTTCACGCCGGGCTCGGAGGTGGTGGGCACCGTGGTCGCGGGCGAGGGCGGCGAGATCCCGGTCGGCACGCGCGTCGCCAGCTCCTCGCGCCAGTGCGGCTTCGCCGAGTACGCGCTGGTGCCGCGCGCCGAGGCGGTCGCCATCCCCGAGGGCATGGACGCGGGCGACGCCCTCGCGCTGCGCAGCAACTACCCGACCTCGCTGTACGCACTGCGCGTGGCCGGCCGGCTCGCGCCGGGCGAGACGCTGCTGGTGCATGCCGCCGCCGGCGGCGTGGGCAGCGCGGCGCTGCAGCTGGGCCGGCTCCTGGGCGCGCGCGTGATCGCCACCGCGGGCAGCGAACGCAAGCGGCAGGCCTGCCTCGACGCCGGCGCCGACGCCGCGCTCGACTACGCCGACCCGGCCTGGGTCGATGCCTTCCGCCGCGCCGCGCCGGGCGGCGCCGACGTGATCTACGACCCCGTGGGCGGCGAGGTCGGCGCGCAGAGCCTGCGCTGCCTGGCCTTCGGCGCGCGCTACCTGGTGATCGGCTTCGCCGGCGGCACGCTCACGCCGCTGCCGGCCAACCGGCTGCTGCTGCACAACGCCAGCGCGGTCGGCGTGCTGTGGGGCGAGGTGCGCAAGCGCGACCTCGCGCTGGCCGCGCAGCTCACGCGCGAGGTGTACGGCTGGCACGCGCAGGGCCGCATCCGGCTCATGCCGGGCCAGCCCTTCGACTTCGCGCAGGCGCCCGAGGCGCTGGCCGCGCTGGAAGGCCGCGCGACCGTGGGCAAGGCCTGGCTGCGCGTGCCGTCCTGAGGCGCCGCCCCGCCGCGGAGCGTGGCCTCGGTACTTTCCCCCATGCGCCAGGCAGGGCATGGAATTCTAATGGTAGAACCATTAAAGGAGACATGATGCGCAGCTTGCTTTCGTTCGTCCGACGGGGCGCCGCCGCGGCCCTGGTGCTGGGTTCGGCGCTGGCCGGCACGGCCTGGGCGCAGGACGTCCGGGTCGGCGTGCTCTACCCGATCAAGACCATGCTGGGCCAGCAGGGCCGCAACGGCGCGCAGGTCGCGGCCGAGATGCTCAATGCCGGCGGCGGCGTGCTGAACGGGCGCCGCATGGCGCTGATCGTCTACGACGACAACTACCAGCCCGCCGACGGCGTGGCCGCCGCGCGCAAGCTCATCGGCGAGGACAAGGTATCGGTGGTGGTGGGCGCCATCAACACCGCCGTCTCGCTGGGCGTGATGCAGGTGGCGCAGCAGGGCGGCGCGATGTTCCTCGCGGCCGTGACCAAGGCGCCGCAGATCACCCAGTACGACCGCGCGTTCCGCTTCAACCCGCTGGTGGCCACCGACGGCGAGGTGTTCAACAAGTACCTGAAGGACAAGGTGCGCCCGCAGCGCCTCGCGGTGGTGGTGGAGAACGGCGACTACGGCCGCTCGATCATCGCCGACATGAAGGGCGCCTTCGGCAGCGCCGTGGTCGCCACCGAGCTGTACGAGATCCTCAAGCAGACCGACTTCAGCACGCTCGCCTCGCGCGTGAAGGCGGCCAACCCCGACGTCGTCTGCATGGCCTTCTCGGCGCCCGAGCAGGGCGGCAACCTGCTGCGCACGCTGGCCGAGGCCGGCGTGCAGGCCCGCCGCTGCATCCTGCCGGGCTCGGTCACGCCGGCGCTGATCCAGGTGGCCGGCCCGGCGGCCGAGGGCGCCTTCACGCTCGACATCTGGGCGCCGACGATGGACACCGAGACCAACCGCAAGTTCGTCGCCGCCTACGAAGCGAAGTTCAAGGCGCCGCCGGGCAAGGTGGACTTCCTGGGCTTCGAGAGCATCTGGGTGCTGGGGCAGGCGATCCGCGCCGCCGGCACCGCGACCGACACCGCCAAGCTCGCCGCCACGCTGCGCCAGGGCACCTGGGATTCGCCGCGCGGGCCGCTGCGCTTCCCGGGCAACCAGGCCACCTCGGACAAGTGGGTCGCGCTGACCGTCAAGGACGGCCGGATCGTCGTCGGCGATTGAGGCCCGCGCACGTCCCGCCATGAGCCCCCGCCCGGCCGCCCCGAAGGGGGCTCGCACCGCAGTGCGAAGCACGAAGGTTATCCAATGAGCGAGGTCCTGCTCCAGCAACTGCTCAACGGCCTGTCGGTCGGCTTCGGCTATGCGCTGATCGCGCTCGGGCTCACCCTGGCCTTCGGCGTGCTGCACATCATCAACTTCGGCCACGGCGAGGTGGTGATGCTGGGCGCGCTCACGGTGGTGCTCGCCACGCAGCGCCTGCACCTGCCCTACCTGGCCGCCGTGCCGCTGGCGATGGCGGTGGGCGCGCTCGCCGGCTGGCTGTTCGACGCGCTGGCGGTGTCGCCGCTGCTGCGCCGCACCGACGGGCGCACCGACATCCTGCTGACCACCTTCGCGGTGGGCGTGCTGGTGAACCAGGCCGTGCTCTCGGTCTGGGGGCCGGCGCCGGCGCGGGTGGACGGGCTCGCGGGCCGCATCGACCTGGCCGGCGTCGGCCTCACCGCGCAGCGGCTGTTCGTCATCGGGGCCAGCATCGCCGCGCTGGCGCTGCTCGACCAGTTGGCCCGGCGCACGCGCTTCGGCGTCGAGATGCGGGCGCTGGCCCAGAGCGAGCACGCGGCGCGCGTGGTGGGCATCGACGTCCGCTCGGTCGGCACGCGCGCCTTCGTGCTGGCCGCGGCGGTGGGCGGGCTCGGCGGCGCGCTGCTGGCGCCGATCGCCTCCTACTCGCCGATGCTCGGCCAGGCGGTGCTCATCAAGGCCTTCGTGATCGTGGTGCTCGGCGGGCTGGGCAGCGCCGGCGGCGCCGTGCTGTGCGCCCTGGGCGTGGGCGTGGCCGAGGCGCTGCTCGGCCTGGCGATGGAGGAGGGCCTGGCCGCGATGACCGTCTATTCGCTGATGCTGGTCGTGCTGCTGGTGCGCCCGCAGGGGCTGGCGGGGGGCGCGCGATGAGCCGCACCCTGCGCGACGTGCTGCTGGGCGTGGCCGCCGCCGCGCTGCTGGCGGCCGCGCTCACCTCGACCTACCTGCTGGACGTGGCGGCCTACGCCGGCGTGCTCGCGGTCTTCGTGCTGGCGGTGTCGGTCACCTTCGGCCAGCTCGGCTACGTCAGCTTCGGGCACGCGGCCTTCCTCGGGCTCGGCGCGTACACGGTGGGCGTGCTGGTCACCCGCTACGGCTGGAACTACTGGGCCTGCCTGCCGCTGGGCCTGCTGCCCGGGCTGCTGCTGGGCGGCCTGATCGGCGTGGTCTCGGCGCGGCTGAGCGGCGCCTACTTCGCCATCGCCACGCTGGTGGTGGCCGAGATCCTGGTGCTGCTGGTGATGAACTGGGTCGACGTGACGCGCGGCCCGATGGGCCTGATGGTGAATGCGGCGCCGCTGCCGCTGCCGGACTGGCTCGACTGGAACGCGCAGCAGGGCTACCTGTTCGTGGTCGGCGCCTCGCTGGCGGTGGTGTTCGTGCTGCTGCGCAACCTGCGCGACAGCGCCACCGGCCGCGCCTGGACGGCGATCCGCGAGGCGCCCGCGCTGGCCGAGTCGCTGGGCGTGGCCAGCGCGCGCTCGCGCGTGCTCAACGTCGCGCTGTCGGGTGCGGTGGCCTCGTTCGCCGGCGGGCTGCTGATCCCCAAGGTGTTCGTGCTCTCGCCCTCGCTGCTGGGCGTGGGCTACTCGGCCACCGGCATCCTGGGCGTGATCCTCGGCGGCAAGGCCACGCTGGTCGGGCCGATGCTCGGCGGCATGCTGTTCGCGGTGATCCCGGAGTGGCTGCGCTTCCTGGGCGACCTGAACTTCGCGGCCTTCGCGGTGCTGCTGCTGGTGGTGGTGCGCGTGCTGCCCGGCGGCCTGGTCGGCTGGCTCGCGGCGCGGCCGGCGCTCGCGCGGCGCCTGGCGGCCCGCAGTGCGCGCGACTGGCCAGCGCCGGCGCCGGTGGCGCCGCGCACGCCGCGCCAGGCCACGGTGCTCGAGCTGGCGGGCGCCAGCCGGCACTTCAAGGGGCTCAAGGCGGTGCAGGACGTTTCCTTCGCCGTGCGCGCCGGCGAGATCGTCGGCCTGATCGGGCCCAACGGCGCCGGCAAGACCACCCTGCTGAGCATGCTCAGCGGCTTCCTGCCGCCCAGCGCCGGCAGCATCCGCGGCTTCGGCCGGGACATCGCGCACCAGGCGCCGCACCGCGTGGCGCGGCTGGGCGTGGTGCGCAGCTTCCAGCAGACCGCGCTGTGCGCGGGCCAGACGGTGGCGATGAACATGGCCATCGCCAGCCACATGCACCGGCCCGCCGGCCTGGCCGGCGCGCTGCTGCGCACCCGCGCCTGGCGCGAGCGCGAACGCGAGCGCATGGCCCACGCGCTGGGCTGCCTGGCCGAAGTGGGCCTGCTGGCGCGGCGCGACGAGCTCGCGGCGAACCTGCCCTACGGCGAGCAGAAGCTGCTGGGCGTGGCGATGGCGCTGGCCGCCGGGCCCGACGTGCTGCTGCTCGACGAGCCGGCCGCCGGCCTCAACCACGTCGAGGCCACGCGCCTGGCGGGCGTGCTCTCGGGCCTGCGCGACAAGGGCTTCACGCTGGTCGTGGTGGACCACAACCTGAAGATGCTGATGGCGCTGGTCGACCGCGTGGTGGTGCTGCACCACGGCGTGAAGATCGCCGACGGCACGCCGCAGGCGGTGGCGCGCATGCCGGCGGTGGTCGATGCCTACCTGGGCGGCGCGCACGCGCAGCAGCAGGACGCCGCGGAGGTGCCCGCATGACGCCGGCGCTGCAGGTGGCGGGCCTGTCGGTGCGCTACGGCGCCACGCTGGCGCTCGACGGCGTGGCGCTCGAGGTGCGCAGCGGCGAGGTGGTGGCGCTGGTGGGCGCCAACGGGGCAGGCAAGTCCTCGCTGCTCAATGCGCTGCTCGGCCTGGTGCCGCACGCCGACGCCGGCTTGCAGCTGCACGGCAGGCGCCTCGATGCGCTGGCCACGCGCCAGCGCATCGAGGCCGGCCTGGCACTGTCGCCCGAAGGGCGGCGCGTGTTCCCCGAGCTGAACGTGGAGGAGAACCTCGACCTGGGCGACCTCGGACGGGACCTGGCGCTGCGCGCCGCGCAGCGCGAGGGCGTGTACCGCTGGTTCCCGCGCCTGCGCGAGCGCCGGCTGCAGCGCGCCGGCACCCTGTCCGGCGGCGAGCAGCAGATGCTGGCGATCGGCCGCGCGCTGATGGCGCGCCCGCGCGTGCTGATGCTGGACGAGCCCACGCTCGGCCTCGCGCCGCTGGTGGTGCAGGAGATCGCCGCCTTCGTGCGGCACGTGTGTGCGACCGGCGTGTCGGTGCTGCTGGCCGAGCAGAACGCCGAGATGGCGCTGGGCGCCGCCGACCGCGCCTACGTGCTGCAGAACGGCCAGGTGGTGATGCACGGGCCGGCGGCCGAGGTCGCCGCGCACCCCGACGTGCGCGCGGCCTACCTCGGCCTGTAGGCGCGTGCGCGGATGGTTCGGGAAGGCACTCCGATGAAGATCGACATCCTCGCCGAAGGACTGGCGTTTCCCGAAGGCCCCGTGGCACTGGCCGACGGCTCGGTGCTGGTGGTCGAGATCGCCGCGGGCCGGCTCACGCGGGTGCGGCCCGACGGCCGGCGCGAGGTGGTCGCGGACGTCGGCGGCGGGCCCAACGGCGCGGCCATCGGCCCGGACGGCGCCTGCTACGTCTGCGACGGCGGCGGCTACGAGTGGCACCGCCACGAGGACGGCACGCTGCACCCCGGCCTGCAGCCGCCCGGCTATGCGGGCGGGCGCATCGTGCGCGTGGACCTCGCCAGCGGCGCGGCGCGCACGCTCTACACCCACAGCGACAAGGCGCCGCTGAAGGGGCCGAACGACCTGGTGTTCGACGCCGACGGCGGCCTGTGGTTCTCCGACCTGGGCAAGCGCCGCACGCGCGACATGGACCACGGCGCGATCTGCTGGGCGCGCATCGACGGCAGCGAGTGCCGCGAGGTGATCCACCCGATGACCACGCCCAACGGCGTGGGGCTGTCGCCCGACGGCCGCCGCCTGTACGTGGCCGAGACCGGTCCGGGGCGCCTGTGGGCCTTCGATATCGCCGGCCCGGGCCGCATCGCGCGCGCGCCCGACTCGCCCGCGCCCCACGGCGGCACCCTGGTGGCCGGCCTGCCGGGCTACCGGATGTTCGATTCGCTGGCCGTCGAGGCCGATGGCCGCATCTGCGTGGCCACCCTGCACGACGGCGGCATCACGGTCGTCTCTCCCTCGGGCGACGCGGTCGAGCACGTGCCGATGCCGGACCGCTTCGCCACCAACCTGTGCTTCGGCGGGGCCGGCATGCGCACCGCCTTCGTCACCCTCTCCTCCACCGGCCGGCTGGCCGCCGTGGCCTGGCCGCGGCCGGGCCTGCCACCGAACTTCCACCACCGCGATGGACTTTGAACACACGCCCCGCGCGCGAGCGCTGATCGAGCGGCTCACGCGCTTCATGGACGACCACGTGTACCAGGCCGAGGGCCGGCCGGAGCAGCTCGAGCCGCTCAAGGCGCGCGCCCGCGCCGAGGGCCTGTGGAACCTGTTCCTGCCCGACGCCGAGCACGGCGCCGGCCTCTCCAACCGCGAGTACGCGCCGCTGGCCGAGATCATGGGCCGCTCGCCGATGGCGCCGGAGGTCTTCAACTGCTCGGCGCCCGACAGCGGCAACATGGAGATCCTGGCGCGCTACGGCACGCCGGCGCAGCAGGAGCGCTGGCTGCGGCCGCTGCTGGACGGGCGCATCCGCTCCTGCTTCTCGATGACCGAGCCTGGCGTCGCCTCGTCCGACGCCACCAACATCGAGGCCGAGATCCGCCGCGAGGGCGACCACTACGTCGTCAACGGCCGCAAGTGGTGGACCTCGGGCATCGCCGACCCGCGCTGCGAGCTGATCGTCTTCATGGGCAAGACCAACGCGGCCAACCCCGACAAGCATCGCCAGCAGTCGATGCTGCTGATCCCGCGCGACACGCCGGGCGTGCAGGTCGTGCGCAACCTCGACGTGTTCGGCTGGGACGACGCGCCGCACGGCCACGCCGAGGTGCTCTACGAGAACGTGCGCGTGCCGGTCGAGAACATCCTGCTCGGCGAGGACCGCGGCTTCGAGATCGCGCAGGGGCGCCTGGGCCCCGGCCGCATCCACCACTGCATGCGGCTGGTGGGCCGTGCCGAGCGCTGCCTGGAACTGATGTGCGCCCGCTCCAAGGCGCGCGTGGCCTTCGGCAAGCCGCTGGCCGGCCAGACCGTGACGATGGAACGCATCGCGCAGGCGCGCGTGCTGATCGACCAGGCGCGCCTGCTCACGCTGCACGCCGCCTGGAAGATGGACACCGTGGGCATCAAGGGCGCGCGCAAGGAGATCGCCATGATCAAGGTCGCCGCGCCGGCGATGGCCTGCCAGGTGATCGACTGGGCCATCCAGGCGCACGGCGCCGCCGGCCTGTCGAAGGACTTCATCCTCGCGCGCTCCTATGCGCAGGCGCGCGGGCTGCGCATCGCCGACGGCCCCGACGAGGTGCACCGCAACCAGATCGCCAGACTTGAACTGGCAGCCCACTGAAAGGACCCGCCCATGTACATGCCTCCCGGCACCACCCTGCGCCTGGACCCGCGCGACGAATACACCCATCCGCCCGAGCCCGTGGGCAACTACAACGAGAGCATGTACTTCAACGCCTTCGACTCGGCGCGTCGCATCGGCGCCTGGGTGCGCATCGGCAACCGGCCGAACGAGGGGCATGCCGAGATGAGCTGCTGCGTCTACCTGCCCGACGGGCGCGTGGGCTTCATGTTCTCGCGCCCGGCCATCACGGGCAACGACGCGATGGACGCGGCCGGCATGCGCTTCGAGGTGATCGAGCCCTTCAGGCACCACCGGGTGCGCTACCGCGGCGAGCTGCTGATCATGGACGACCCGCTCGCCATGGCCGACCCGAGCAGCGCCTTCAAGCGCTACCCCAAGCGCCCGGCCGAGATCGAGCTGGACTTCGAGGGCGTCTCGCCGATGCACGGCGGCGAGATCGTCGGCCCCGACGGGCAGCCCATCGAGCTCGACCCCGAGCACGCCGTCTACCGCGGCCACACCGAGCAGAACATGGCGGTCGAGGGGCACATCACCGTCGACGGCGTGCGCCACCCCTTCAGCGGCGGCACCGGCTACCGCGACAAGTCCTGGGGCCCGCGCCACTGGCACAGCTTCTTCTGGTACAAGTGGCTGCCCGTCACCTTCTCGCGCGACTTCGGCATCCTGCTGTCGATCAAGGGCCGGCCCGAGGGCGGCCCCGACCGCATCAGCGGCAACGTGCTGCGCGGCGGCGTCTACGAGCCGGTGATCGACGGCCGCATCGAGACGCACTACGACGCGCAGTGGTACCCGCAGGGCCTCACGGCCCGGGTCACGACCGCGCAGCGCACCTACGAGCTGCAGGGCCGCGTGCTCACCACCGTGCCGCTGCGCCACCGCAAGGTGGGCGCCGCCGACTGGCGCACCTACACGCGCATCACCGAGAGCCTGACCGAATACACCTGCGAAGGCCGCACCGTGCTGGGCATGACCGAATACTGCGACCTGATGAACGACGGTGTGCCGATCTCCGAGCAGCAGTCGCTGGCGGCCTGAGGCGCGGGAGCAGGGCGCGCGCGTGGCCGGCCACTGGTTTCCCGCGCTCGAGGACCGCTCCACCCGCCTGTACCTGACCGGCCAGCTGGTGTCCATGCTGGGCAGCTGGGTGCTGGACATCACGCTGAACCTGCTGGTGTGGCAGGCGACGCGCTCGCCCACCATGCTGGGCCTGCTCAACCTGCTGCTGTACGGCCCCGGCGTGCTCGTCACGCCGCTCGTCAGCGCCCGCCTGGGCGCCGCCAACGCGCGGCGCATCACCCTGGCGGTGCTGTGCGGCGCGGCGGCGGTGGCGCTCGGGCTGTGCGCGGCCGCGCTGGCGGGCGCGCTGCCCCTGGCGCTGCTGCTGGGCGCGGCGGCGCTGCGGGGCGTGCTGGCCGGCATGGAAGTGCCGTCGCGCCAGCTGCTGCTGATGCACATGGTCAGCGGCGCGGCGCAGCTGTCCAGCGCGATCGCGCTGAACACCGTGGCCTTCCTGCTGGCGCGCACGCTCGGCCCCGGCCTGGCCGCCGTGATGTTCGAGCCGCTCGGCCCGGCCTGGGCCTTCGGGCTCGCGGCGGCGGCCACCGGCTTCATGCTCGCGTGCGTGGCGCGCCTGCCCTCGCCCGCCGCGGCGGCCGGCCTGCACGCGCATGAGGGCGGCGGCCTGCGCATGGCCTGGCGCTTCCTGCGCAGCGACCGGCTCGGCACGCTGCTGCTGCCGGTGGTGACCTGCGTGGCGCTGTGCGTGAGCGCCTACCAGACGCTGATCCCGGTGCTGGCCGGCACCGTGTACGGCGACGCGCCGCGCTGGACGGGGCGCTTCTTCGCCGCCGCCGGCGGCGGCGCGCTGGTGGCGGCGCTACTGCTGTCCTCGCGCCACATCGAGGCCGCCGCGCGGCGCCTGCTGCTGGTCGTGCCCTGGAGCGGCGCCGCGGCGCTCGCCGTGCTGGGCGGCACGGCCGCGCCGGCGGTGGCGCTGGCCTGCTTCGTCGTGCTGGGCTTTTGCGTCTCCTTCGTCGGCACCGCGACCAGCGCCCTGCTGCACCGGCGCGTGCCGCCGGCGGCGCGCGGCGGGTTGATCGGGCTGTTCCTGCTGGCCTTCAACGGCGCCATGCCGGTCGGGCAGATGCTGGCAGGCACGGTGGCCGGGCGCCTGTCGGCACCGGGTGCGCTGTACCTGCTCGCGCTGCTGCTGTCGGCGGGCCTGCTGCTGCTGTGCGGGCGGCGCTGGGCCGCGCTGGGGCGCGTGGAGTGGGATCCGTTCAAGGTCTGAGACATCGCACAAGGGGAAGCAGATGAGCGTGTTCAAGGGACTCAAGGTGCTGGACGTGGCCAGCTTCATCGCCGGGCCGGCGGCGGCCACGCTGCTCGCGGACTTCGGCGCCGACGTGGTCAAGGTCGAGGTGCCCGAGGGGGACGGCTTCCGCAAGACCATGCTCAACCCCAACCTGGCCTACTCGCCGCACAACTACCTGTGGATGCAGGGCGCGCGCAGCCGCCGCGCCATCGCGCTGGACCTGAAGAAGCCCGAGGCCCAGGCCGTGCTGCACCGCCTGGTGCGCGGCGCCGACGTGCTGATCACCAACTACCCGCTGCCGGTGCGCGAGCGCCTGGGCCTGTCGTGGGCGCGCCTGCGCGAGCTCAACCCGCGGCTGGTGTACGCCTCGCTCACCGGCTACGGCGAGACCGGGCCCGAGGCCGCCAAGCCCGGCTTCGACGCCACCACCTACTGGGCGCGCAGCGGGCTGGCCGACCTGACCCGGCCCGACGCCGACGGGCCGCCGGCCAATCCCGCCAACGGCCTGGGCGACCAGCCCACCGCCGTCACGCTGTTCGCGGCCATCGCCACCGCGCTGTACCGCCGCGAGCGCACCGGCGAGGGCGGCATGGTCAGCACCTCGCTGCTGGCCAACGGCGCCTGGGCCAACGCCATGGCGATCCAGGGCGCGCTGGTGGGCGGACGCATCGTCTACCGCCAGCCGCGCACCACGCCGCGCAACGCGCTCACCAACTTCTACCGCTGCGGCGACGGGCGCTGGTTCATCCTGAGCCTGGTGACCGAGGAGCGCGACTGGACCGCCTTCCTGCGCGCCATCGAGCGCCCGGCGCTGGCGCAGGACCCGCGCTTCGCCGAAGTGGCCGAACGCCGCCGCCACGCCGTGGCCCTGCGCGAGCTGCTCGACGAGGTGTTCGCCGGCCGCGAGAGCGCCGAATGGAGCGAGCGCTTCGCGGCCGAGGGGCTGACCGTCGGCGTGGTCGCGCGCAGCGAGGACGCGGTGGACGACCGGCAGATGCGCGCGTGCGGCGCCCTGGTGCCGGGCGAGGGCATCCCGGGCACGGGCCTGACCGTGAGCGCGCCCTTCCTCGTGGAAGGGGCGCAGAAGTCGCATCCCACGCACGCGCCGGCGATCGGCGAGCACACCGACGCGGTGCTGCGCGAGGCTGGCTTCGGCGAGGACGAGATCGCGGCGCTGCGCGCCGCGCAGGCCGTGCGATGAGCGATGCCGCCCCCGTGCTGCGCACCGACCACGGGCACGTGGCGCTGCTTGTCATCAACCGGCCGCGGGCGCGCAATGCGATCGACGCCGCGGCGGCGCGCGCGATGGCGGACATGGTGGCGGCGGTCGAGGCCGACCCGGCCATCCGCGCCGCCGTGCTCACCGGCGCGGGCGAGCAGGCCTTCTGCGCCGGCGCCGACCTGAAGGAGCTGGCCGCCGGCTCGGCGCCGGGCGAACGCTCCACGCCGGAGGGCGGCTTCGCCGGCTTCGTCTTCGCGCGGCGCGCCAAGCCGTGGATCGCGGCGGTCAACGGCGCCGCGGTGGCGGGCGGGCTCGAACTCGTGCTGGCCTGCGACTTCGCGATCGCGGTGCGCCATGCGCGCTTCGCGCTGCCCGAGGTGCAGCGCGGCCTGGCGGCGACGGCGGGCGGCATCTGGCGGCTGCCGCGCGCCCTGCCGCGCGGCGTGGCGCTGGAGATGATCGCCACCGGCGAGGCCATCACGGCGGCGCAGGCGCGCCGCCTCGGCCTGGTCAACCGCCTGGTGCCGCCCGGCGAACTGCGCGGCGAGGCGCTGCGCGTGGCCGGGCGCATCGCGGCCAACGCGCCGCTGGCGGTGCGCGAGAGCCTGGCGCTGGCGCGCCGCGCGCTCGACGACGAGACCGCATTGCGCGACGCGGCGGCCGGGGCGGCGCGGCGCGTGCTGTCCCACGAGGACGCGCGCGAGGGCCCGCGGGCCTTCGCGCAGGGCCGCGCGCCGCAGTGGCGCAGCGCCTGAACGCAAGCAAAGGAGCATCGACATGCAGCAAGACGAGGTGGAGATCCTGGCCGAGGGCCTGCAGTTTCCCGAGGGACCGGTGGCGCTGGCCGACGGCTCGGTGCTGTTCGTGGAGATCGCCGCGGGCCGGCTCTCGCGCTGGCACCCGGACGGCCGGGTGGAGGAGGTCGCGCGCCCGGGCGGCGGCCCCAACGGCGCCGCCCTCGGGCCCGACGGCGCCTGCTACGTGTGCAACAACGGCGGCATGCAGTGGCACACCGACCCGAACGGCGGGCGCTTCCCGCACGGCCGCGCGGCGGACTACTCGGGCGGGCGCATCGAGCGCATCGACCTGCGCAGCGGCCGCGTCGAGCGGCTGTACGAGCACACCGGCCGCACGCCGCTGGCCAGCCCCAACGACCTCGTGTTCGACGCGCACGGCGGCTTCTGGTTCACCGACCTCGGCTCGATGGGCCACGACGCGCTGGAACGCGGACGCATCTGCTACGCGAAGGCCGACGGCTCGGCGATCCGCGAGGTGGTGTTCCCGATGCTCACGCCCAACGGCATCGGCCTCTCGCCCGACGGACGCCACCTGTACGTGGCCGAGACGGTGACGGCGCGCGTGTGGCGCTTCGCCGTCAGTGGGCCGGGCGAGCTGGCGCTGGCCGGCTGGCCCGCGCTCACCCCCGGCGACATGCTGTTCGCGTCGGCCGCGTACTGCATGTTCGACTCGCTCGCGGTGGAAGCCGGCGGCAACGTCTGCGTGGCGACCATCGGCGCGCCGGGCATCGCCGGCGTCACGGTGATCGACCCGGCGGGCGCGCTGGTCGAGCGCGCGTCGATGCCGGACCGCTCGACCACCAACATCTGCTTCGGCGGCGCCGACGCGCGCGACGCCTTCGTCACGCTCTCGCGCACCGGCCGCCTGGCGCGCCGCCGCTGGGCGCGCCCCGGCCTGCGGCTCACTCCATCGTGACGCCGGTGGTGCGGATGGCCTGCGCCCAGCGCGTGGCCTCGCTCTGCAGGAAGCCCTGCGCCGCCTGCGGCGTGCCGCCCTCGGGCTGGAAGCCGTAGGCGAAGATGCGCGCCGCCACGTCGTCGGACTGCACGATGCGCGTGACCTCGGCGGCCATGCGCTCGACGATCGGGCGCGGCGTGGCCGCCGGCGCGGCCAGCATCGACCAGCCCGTCAGGCTGACCTGCGGGAAGCCCGACTCGCCGAAGGTGGGCACGTCGGGGAAGTCGCGCAGGCGCTTGTCCAGCGCCACCGCCAGCATCCGCATCTGGCCGGCCTGCGCCTGGGCCGAGAGCGTGCCGGTGGCGCCGATGACCACGGCGATCTGCCCGCCCAGCGCGGCCTGGATCGCCGGCGCCTCGCCCTTGAAGGGCACGTGCACGAGGTGGATGCCGGCCGCCTGGGCGAACATGCTGCCGAGGATGTTGGCCGAGCTGCCCGGCCCGCTGGTGCCGTAGTCCACGCCCTTCTTCTGCGTGCGCGCCCATTCGACGAACTGCTTCACGTCGGTGGCCGGCACGCTGCGCGAGACGGCGAAGCCGTTGGGCAGCATCGCCACCAGCGAGACCGGCGCCAGCTCCTGCAGCGTGTAGCCGGGCGCGCGCGCCATCAGGCTGGTGAGCACCAGGCTGCTGAGCGAGAGCACGAAGGTATGGCCGTCGGGCGGCGCCTTGGCGACGAGCGAATAGGCGATGGCGCCGTTGGCGCCGGCGCGGTTGTCCACCACCACCGGCTGGCCGAGGGCGGGGGCCAGGCGCTCGGCCAGCAGGCGCGCGGTGCCGTCGAGCGCGCCGCCGGGCGGCGTGGGGATCACGATGCGCACCGGCGCGCCGGGCCAGCGGCCCGCGTCCTGCGCGTGCGCGCGGCCGGCCAGGGCGAAGGGCGCGGCGCCGAGCAGGCCCAGCGCGTCGCGGCGGGTGGGATGGGTCATGGCATGTGTCTCCTTATATGTCTCAGTTGGTTCAAACTTCAGTCGTCAAGGCAGTAAGGCC
>NZ_JBIQNC010000046.1:0-26643 GCF_044462705.1 Xenophilus sp. | reverse complement strand
ACGGGCGCAAGGCCGACTTCCGCAACGTCATCATCATCATGACGACCAACGCGGGGGCCGAGACCATGAACAAGGCGACCATCGGCTTCACCAACCCGCGGCAGGCGGGCGACGAGATGGGCGACATCAAGCGCCTGTTCACGCCCGAGTTCCGCAACCGGCTGGACGCCATCGTCAGCTTCAAGGCGCTGGACGAGCAGATCATCCTGCGCGTGGTCGACAAGTTCCTGCTGCAGCTCGAAACGCAACTGGCCGAGAAGAAGGTCGAGGTCACCTTCAGCGACAAGCTGCGCAAGTACCTGGCGAAGAAGGGCTTCGATCCGCTGATGGGCGCACGGCCGATGCAGCGCCTGATCCAGGACACGATCCGCCGCGCGCTGGCCGACGAACTGCTGTTCGGGCGGCTCACCGAAGGCGGGCGCCTGGAGGTGGACCTGGACGACAAGGACGAGGTGGTGCTCGACATCACCCCGCTGCCCAAGAAGGAAGGCAAGTCCAGGCCGGAGGCCGAGGAGGCCGCCGCAGGTTGAGCCGTCGTTGCATCACCGCCCGCCGACCCGCGGGCGGCGGCGTCACCCAGGGCCGGTAGCATCGCGCTGCCGGCCCTTTTCTTTTGTCCTTCGCGCAACCCGTGATCCCGTCCGAACTGAGCACCGAGTGGAAGACCGCGCTGTCGGTGGCGTGGAGCGCGTACATCGCGGTGCTGTCGGTGTGGATCGTGATGCAGCGGCGTGCGCCGGTGTCCACGCTGGGGTGGATCCTCTCGCTGGCGCTGCTGCCCTACCTGGGCTTCGGCATCTACTACTTCTTCGGCCCGCAGCGCCTGAAGAAGACCCGCCTGAAGCGCCTGCGCAGCCGGGCCATCGCCCATTCGCGCGACGACGCCGCCCTGCTGCGCGAGGCGGCCGAGCATGCGCCCGAGCCGCTGCGGCAGATGGCGGCGCTGGGCCGGGCGGCCTGCGGGCTGCCGGTGTCCAGCGCCACGGGCGTGCGGCTGCTCTCCGGCGGCGCGCGCACCTTCGACGCGATCTTCGAGGCGGTGGCGGCGGCGCGCGACCACGTGCACCTGGAGTACTACATCTTCGAGCCCGACCGCATCGGCACCCGCCTGCGCGACCTGCTGGTGGCGCGGGCGGGCGCTGGCGTGACGGTGCGGCTGCTGATCGACGCGCTGGGCTCCAAGCGCGTCGGGCGCCGCTTCCTGGCGCCGCTGCTGGCGGCGGGGGCGCAGGTGGGCTTCTTCCACCATTCGCGCATCGGCCGGCGGCTGCGGCCGGTGACCAACTACCGCACCCACCGCAAGATCGTCGTGTGCGACGGCGTGATCGGCTTCACGGGCGGCGTCAACATCACCGACGAGGAAGACCCGCGCACGCGCCCCGACGCGTACCACGACGTGCACGTGCGCATCGAGGGCGCGGCGGTGCGCTGGCTGCAGACCACCTTCATCGAGGACTGGGCCTACGCCACCGGCGAGCGCGTGCGCGACCCGGACGCCCAGCTCTCCCGCTACCTGCCGGCCGCCGAGCCCGGCGCCATCCCGGTGCAGATCGTCACCAGCGGGCCGGACACGCCGCTGGAGGCGATCCACCGCATGCACGTGGACGCGATCCACAACGCCACGCACCGGGCCTGGCTGACCACGCCGTACTTCGTCCCCGGCGAGCCGGCGCTGATGGCGCTGACCAACGCCGCGCTGCGCGGGGTGGACGTGCGCCTGCTGGTGCCTCGGCGCAGCGACAGCCTGATCGTCAGCGCCGCGGCGCGCTCCTACTTCGACGAGCTGATCGCCGCCGGCGTGAAGGTGTGGGAATACAAGGCGCGCATGCTGCACTCCAAGACGCTGGTGATCGACGACCAGTGCGCCATGATCGGCACCGCCAACTTCGACAACCGCAGCTTCCGGCTCAACTTCGAGGTGATGGCGGTGGTGTACGGCCCGGCGCTGGCCGGCCCGCTGGCCGGGCAGTTCGAGACCGACCTCGGCAGCGCGGCGCCGGTGCGCCACGGGCGCCGGCAGCCCTTCTGGCGGCGGCTGGGCGACGCGGTGGCGCGGCTGTTCTCGCCGCTGCTGTAGCGCCGGCGGCATCGGCCCGCGCGTGGCCGAGAATGTCCGGCTGATTCCCTTGCCCTGCCCATGTCCTCCCGCACCTTCCTCTGGCACGACTACGAGACCTTCGGCACCAACCCGCGCCGCGACCGGCCCGCGCAGTTCGCGGCCATCCGCACCGATGCCGAGCTCAACGAGATCGGCGAGCCGCTGATGATCTACTGCCGCCCGGCGCCGGACTTCCTGCCCAGCCCCGGCGCCTGCCTCGTCACCGGCATCACGCCGCAGGTGTGCCTGGAGCGCGGCCTGCCGGAGCACGAGTTCGCCACGCGCATCGAGGCCGCCTTCGCGCAGCCCGGCACCATCGGCGTGGGCTACAACACGCTGCGCTTCGACGACGAGGTGACGCGCTTCCTGTTCTGGCGCAACCTGATCGACCCCTACGCGCGCGAGTGGCAGAACGAGTGCGGCCGCTGGGACCTGCTGGACGTGGTGCGCCTGACCTACGCGCTGCGGCCCGAGGGCATCGAATGGCCGAAGCATCCGGACGGCAAGCCCAGCTTCCGCCTGGAGGACCTGACGCGCGCCAACGGCCTGGCGCACGAGGCCGCGCACGATGCGCTGTCGGACGTGCGCGCCACCATCGCGCTGGCGCGGCTCGTCCGCGACAGGCAGCCGCGCCTGTTCGACTTCGCGCTCTCGCTGCACAAGAAGGACCGGGTCGCGCAGGAGCTGGGCCTGCCCGCCACGCGCCAGACCGCGAAGCCCTTCCTGCACGTCTCCGGCATGTTCGCGCCCGAGCGCGGCTGCCTGGCCGTGATGTGGCCGCTGGCGAGCCACCCCACCAACAAGAACGAGCTGCTGGCCTGGGACCTGGCGCACGACCCGTCGGAGCTGGCCACGCTGGACGTGCCGACGCTGCGCCAGCGCCTTTTCACGCGCAGCGCCGATCTGCCCGAAGGCGTGGTGCGGCTGCCGATCAAGGGCGTGCACCTGAACAAGTCGCCGATGGTGGTGTCCAGCCTGCGCACGCTCAGCGAGGCGATGGCCGCACGCTGGCAGGTCGACCTGGCGCAGGCGATGCGCCATGCCGAGATCGCCGCCGGCCTGCCGGACATGAGCGCGATCTGGGCCGAGGTCTATGCCCGCCCGAAGGAGGCGACGCCGGACGTGGACGAGGACCTGTACGGCGGCTTCGTCGGCAACGCCGACCGGCGGCGGCTCAACGAGCTGCGCACGCTGCCGGGCGAGCGGCTGGCAGCCAAGCGTGCGGCCTTCGACGACCCGCGCCTGGAGGAGCTCCTGTTCCGCTACCGCGCCCGCAACTTCCCCGCCACGCTGGACGAGGCGGAGCAGGCGCGCTGGCACGCGCATCGCGTGGCGAAGCTGATCGAGGGCGAGGGCGGCGCCTACAACGTCGATCAGTACTTCGCCGAGATCGACACGCTGGCCGAAAGCGCGGACGAGCGCGGCGAGGCCATCCTCGGCGCGCTGTACGAGTACGCGGAGATGATCAGCCCCGAGTGAGGCGCCTCGCCGGGCGGCGGATCAGTCGAGCGAGACGCCGACCGACCTGACCAGCGCGCCCCAGTCCTGCAGGTCCTGCCGCAGCGTGGCGCCGAACTGCTCCGGCGTGGTCAGCGGCAGGTCGGTGAAGTTCAGCTCGTGCATGCGCTTGATCACGGCCGGGTCCTTCAGGGCGCGGTTGATCTCGGCGTTGAGGCGCTGGACGATGGCGGGCGGCGTCTTCGCGGGCGCGAAGACGCCGTACCAGGAGTAGTTCTTGAAGGGGTAGCCCGACTCCGTCATCGTCGGCACGTCGGGCAGCATCGGCACGCGGCCGGGACCGCTGTAGGCCAGGGCGCGCACGCGGCCGGAGCGGACGATCTCCACGGTGGACGAGATGTCGGCGAAGCCGGCGTCCACTTGGCCGCCCATCAGGTCCTGCACGCAGGGGCCGCTGCCCTTGTAGGGCACGTGGGTCATCACCAGCCCGGCCTGCTTCTTCAGGCTTTCCATCGCCAGGTGCCCGCCGGAGCCCGCGCCCCACGAGCAGTAGCTGAGCTTGTCCGGGTGGGCCTTCACGTAGGCCACGAACTCCTTGATGGAATTCACCGGCAGGTCCTTGCGCACCAGCAGCAGGTTGCCGCCGCGGCCGATCTGCGCGACCGGCGCGAAGTCCTTCACCGGGTCGTAGGGCAGCTTCTTGTACAGGCTCGGGTTGACGGCCATCGTCGCCGCGTAGGTGAACAGCAGCCGGTAGCCGTCGCCCGGGCTCTTGGCGACGTAGTCGACGCCGAGGATGCCGTTGGCGCCGGGGCGGTTGTCGACGACGAAGCTCTGCTTCAGGGCCTTGCCCAGCACGTCGGCGAACATGCGGGCGATGGTGTCGGTGCCGCCGGCGGCGGCGGTGGGCACGACGAGCGTGACGGGCTTGTCGGGGTAGCCGGCGGCGCCCTGCGCGGCGGCGGTGCCGGCCAGGGCCAGCGCCGCCAGGGCGGCGAGGGCGGGCCTGATGAGGGATGTCCGGGTCATGTCATGTCTCCGTTCTGGTGTGATGGGGGTGGCGCCGCTGCTCAGCGGATGCCAAAGCGCGCCTGGGTGCCTTGCTCGATCATCTCGGCGCTCACGCGGTACAGGTTGCGCGACACGTAGCTCTGCACCTGCCCGGCGCGCTCGCGCAGCCAGGCGGCCTTGAGCGCGCGGGCCTCGGCGATCTCGGGGGCGTCGCCGGGCGCGGTGGCCAGCAGGTCGATCACGTGCAGCGCCAGCTGCCACTGGCCCGCATCGGCCAGCGCGCGGGCGCTGGCGACCAGGCCGGCCTTGTCGCTGATGGCGCCGGCCACCGCCTCGGCCACGGCCTCGGGCGCCTCGGGGTGCAGGGTGGTGGGGTTGCGGTCCCACCAGCCGTTCTCCGAGCGGTAGATGTCGCGCACGATGTAGCTCGGGTCGCCGTAGGTGGGCTTCATCCACGGGGCGGCGAACAGCTCGTCGGGGAAGCGGATGCGCGCCAGGACCTGCTGCTCGTTCAGCCCCTCGTTCATCAGCGCCACCACCTCGGCGCGCAGCCAGCGCAGGGCGCGGGCGGTGTGGCCCAGCACGCGCTGCACCGCGTCCTCGCCCTCGATCACCGGGCCGAACTCGCGCACCGCCTTGAGCGGCCGCAGCGCGGCCATCGCCTCCAGCGTCTCGGCCCAGCGCACCGTGTCGCGCAGCGTGCGGAAGGGCGTGCCGATGTTGGGGATGGAGTCCAGCAGCGAGGGGCCGCCGTACAGCACGCGTTGCGCGGGGCTCCACAGCGCGATGGCGTCGTCGGTCTCCGAGGGCGCCCAGAACAGCTCGACGCGCCGGTCGCCGCTGCCGATGACGAGGCGCTCGTCGAAGGTCTCGGTCGGCGCGTGCATCGTGAGGCGGTGCTCGAAGAAGCCGGGCGAGCGGTTGAACTGCACCTCGGCCATGCGGTGCTGCAGCGCCTGCGTCTCGCGGTAGCGGGCGTAGCGGCGCGGCACGTTGCGGTGGGCGATCACGCGCGGGGCCGGGTCGCCGCGCTGCTGCGCGTGGGCCAGCCACTCCGGCACGCCGGCGTTGTAGCCGATGTGGCCGTGGCTGTAGACCAGGGCGTGCACCGGCGCGTCGCTGATCCGGCGCAGGCTGTCGATCATGCCGCGCGTCACGCCGCCGCCGGGGCCGGCGTCGATCACCACCAGGCCGGCGTCGGTCTCGGCCACGAAGGACTGGCCCTGGCCGCGCAGGATGTGCAGGCCCGGCGCCACCGTCTCGCTGCCGGTGCCGGTGATGAGGAAGGGCTTGTCGTCGTCGTGGGTGCTCATGGTGTTTCCTTGTTCTCGTCCACGCGCTCCAGCGGCGGCAGCGTGTAGCGGCCGTCGACCATCTCCTCGCGCGGCACGTAGGCGCGCAGGCACAGGTAGAACTCGCCGGCCGGCGCGGGCAGCCAGTTGGCGCGTGCGGCCTCGCCGGCGGGCTGCGCGTGCTGCAGGTGGATCGTCAGGCCGCCGTCCGCGTCGCGGCGCAGGCCGGGCGTGCGGTCGCCGATGGCGTAGCGGTCGATGGGGTTGTCCACCAGCATGTAGTCGCCGGCGCCGTACATCGTGATCGACCAGAAGGCGTCGACCGGCGGCAGCATGCCCGGCGCGAAGCGCAGCCGGTAGCGCGCGCCGCCGTGCAGCGGGCGGCCCTGCGCGTCGTGCCAGGCCAGCGGGTAGGTGGCCTCGCGGCTTTCCAGCATGCCGATGTACTTGAGCGCGATCTGCGCGCGGCCCAGGGGGTCGTCGCCGAAGCTGCCCTCGACCACGCGCGGCTGGATCCAGCCGGAGGGCAGCCGCTGGCCCGACTGCGCGGCGCGCAGGCGCGGCAGCACGGTGTCCAGCGCGGCCTGCAGGGCCTCGCGCTGCGCATCGTCCAGCGCCGCCGCGCCGGGCCCGATGCCGGCCGCGGCCAGGCGCGCGAGCAGGGCGAATTCGTGCGTCGGCGGCGGGTTGTCGCGCAGGGCCGCGTTCACCTGGGCGGCGAAGTGGCCGGCCGTGAGCGGCGCCTTCGGGTCGCAGGCCGGGTCGAAGGCGCGGGGCCGGGGCGCGGCGCCCGCCTGCCAGTCGGCCAGCGGCCGCACGGTGAAGCCGTCCTGCAGCGCGTTCACGGCCGGCACGTCCTGCGGGCCATCGACCAGGATGCGGCCGATCACCCACAGCCAGCGCGTCGGCGCCTCGATGCGCGCGCCGGGCGCGTCGAACGCCGCCGGCAGCTCGCCCTGCCAGCCCGGCGGCGTGACGACGAAGGCGCGCGCCGCCGTGCCCGTCAGCCGCTGGCCGATGTGGGCGAAGGGGTTGGTGTAGAAGTCCAGCAGCCCCAGCACGTAGTAGCGCCCGGCGGTGTCGGGCACGTCGATGACCAGCGGGCCGTCGCCCAGGTCGAGCCAGGCGTTGGTGTAGAGCGTGTCGTTGTTGGGCGTCACCACGCGGCTGGTGCCGGCGCGCAGCAGCTGCCGCGAGGGGGTGAAGAGGTTGCACCAGCGCGCGGGCGGCGGCGCTTCCTCGCCCGCCTCGGTGCGGTGCGGCGAGGTGGCAGCGCGCATGCGGCTCATCTCGTACAGCGGCCAGGCGTAGACCACCGCCTCCTCGGCCAGCGCGTGCAGGTCGGTCATGGCCATGACTCAGGCCGGCTGCGCCTGCAGCGGCGGGATGCGCCAGCTCTGCACGCCCTCGCGCGGGTAGTACATGCGCAGGATCAGGTAGAAGCGGCCGGCCGGGGCGGGCAGCCAGTTGGCGGTGTCGGCCGGGCGCGCGTGGCCCACCTCGATCTCCAGGCTGCCGTCGGCGTTGCGCTTCAGGCCCGGCGTGCGGTCGCCGATGGCGTGGCGCTTGATTTCGTTGGGGTAGAGGAAGCGGTCGCTGTCGTACAGCGTCACCGACCAGAAGGCGTCGGCCGGCGGCATGTCGGCGGCGTCGAAGCGCATGACGTAGCGGCGGTTGCCGTCCAGCGGCTCCTGCACGGCGTCGTAGTGCGCGGCGGCGTACACGGCCTCGCTGGTGGCCAGCGCGCCCAGGCCCAGGTAGGCGGTGCGGGCGCGGCCGAGGAACTCGTTGCCGTAGCGGCCGGTGGCGGGCGTCATGGCCCAGGGCTTGGGGCGGCGGTTGCGGCCCACGGCCGCCACCACGCGCACGCCCTCGGCGAAGCCCTCGACGAGGCCTTCGCGCACCGGCTCCTCCAGCCCTTCCCACGAGAAGGCGGCGTCGGGCACCAGGCCGGCCTGGCCGAACCAGGCCACCAGGCCGCGGTCTTCGACCCGGCCCGGCGCCTCGGCCAGCGCGTGGCAGACGTTGGTGAAGAAGCGCGGCGCCACCTGCGCGGCCGGCTCGCCCTTCTCGAAGGCGGCGGCCATCGCGTCCACCGGCTCGCCGGCCCACTGCTCGATGGCCGCCGGACGGCCGCGCAGCGTGGTGCCGGGCGCGGGCTCCAGGCGGATCTCGGCCTGCAGCGCGCGGGCGGCGGGCCAGTCGCTTTCGTCGCCCACCAGGATGCGGCCAATCAGCCAGACCAGGTTGGTCGGGCAGCGCACCACGCGGTGGCCCTGCAGCGACTCGGGCACCTGGCCGTCGGGGCCGACCAGCACCACCACCTCGCCCTCGGGCTTGCAGTTGCGCGGGCCCAGGTTCTCGAAGTTCTCGGTGTAGGCGTCGTACAGCGGCAGCACGAAGTAGCGGCCGGGGTGGCGCGCGGACGCGGGCACCGTCAGCAGCATCGGGCCGTCGGCCAGGTGGACCCAGGCCATCGCGTAGAGCAGGTCGTTGGCGGGCGTGACGACGTCGCGGTCCTCGTGCGTCGAGGGGCGCGGCGCGAAGTGCATCGTGTTCATCGGCGCGCGCACGTCGGAGCCGGCCGAGGCGCCGGTGCGGCGCTGCGCCTGCGGTGCGGTCTGCATGGCGCAGGTGCGGTAGGTCTCGGTCAGCGGGTAGCCGTAGACGAAGGCGGCGAGGCCGATGGAGCGGGCCATGGCGCGGCGGGCTTCGGCCTGCGAGGGGGCGGTCGGGGTCATGGTGCTTTCTCCTTGGGTGCGGTGTGTCAGTCCAGCGTGACGCCGGTGGCCTGGGTCAGCTTGAGCGAGATGGGCAGGAAGGCCTGGTAAGCGGCGGTGGCCTCGGCCGGCGTGTTGCCGATGGGCTCGGCGCCCATCTCCTCGATGCGGCGCTGCACCTCGGGCTCCCGGACCACGGCGGCCACGTCGCGGCCCAGCCGCTCGACGATGGCGTCGGGGGTCTTCGCCGGCGCCATCAGCGAGGTCGGCGCGGTGACCATGTAGATGTCGTCCTTGAAGCCCTGCTCGGCGAAGGTGGGCACGTCGGGCAGCATCCTGGAGCGGTTGGGCCCGGCCATCGCGATGGCGCGCAGCTTGCCGGCGGCGATCTGCGGCTGCAGCGTGGTGACGGAGCCGATGGTCATCTGGATGACCCCTCCCATCAGGTCCACCGACATCGGCGCTTCGCCCTTGTAGGCCACGTGCACGGTCTGCAGGCCGTAGGCCTTGTCCATGAACACCTGCGCCTGGTGCGGCTGCGTGCCCGGCCCCCAGGAGCCCATGGCGTACTTGCCCGGCGCGGCCTTGATGGCGGCGACCAGCTCCTTGAAGTTCTTCGCAGGCACCGAGGGATGCACCGCCATCACGGTGCGGGTGCGGGCGATGTCCGAGACCATGCGCAACTCGGTGCGCGGGTCGTAGGGCAGCTTCCTGTACAGCGCCAGGTTGGCGGTGATGGGGCCGGGCACCGTCAAGAGCAGGGTGTAGCCGTCGGGCGGGCTCTTGGCCACGTAGTCGGTGCCGATGATGCCGCCGGCGCCGCTGCGGTTCTCCACCAGCACCGGCTGCCCGAGGCGCTTGGACAGGCTTTCGGCGACGAGGCGGGCCAGCGCGTCGGCCGAGCCGCCGGCCTGGTACTGCACGATGATGCGCACCGGCTTGGCGGGGTAGGCGTTCTGCGCGGCGGCGCCGCCGGCGGCCAGGCCGAGCGCGGCGAGGCCGAGCAGGGCCAGGGGGCGTGCGGATGTCTTCATGGCTCGTCTCTCTTTCTCTTGTCGTGTCAGTGGGGGGCGGGTGCGCCGCTGCGGCCGACGACCAGCGCGTCCACCGCCACGCAGCCGCCCTCGGCCCGCGAGCGGGCGATCAGCGGGTTGATCTCCACGCTGGCGAGCGAGTCGCCGGCGCGCAGGGCGAAGTCCGCCAGCGCGCACAGCGCATCGGCGATCGAGTCCAGGTCCGCCGCGGGGCGCCCGCGCGCGCCGGCCAGGATCGGGAAGGCGCGCAGCTCGCGCACCATCGACAGGGCGTCCTCGCGCGTGACGGGCAGCACGCGCAGCGAGACGTCGCGCAGCGTCTCGACGTGGATGCCGCCCAGCCCGAACATCAGCACCGGCCCGAACACCGGGTCGCGGTGCACGCCGGCGATGCACTCGGCGCCGCCGCCGACCATGCGCGCGACGAGGGCGCCGTCCAGGCGCGCATCGGGACGTGCGCGGCGGGCGCTGGCCTGCGTCCGGTCGAAAGCGTGGCGGGCCTGCGCGGCGTCCTGCAGGCCGAGGGCCACGCCGCCGACGTCGGACTTGTGCGGGATGTCGGCGCTGGCGATCTTCAGTGCGACGGGGAAGCCCAGCGCCTCCGCGGCCCGCGCGGCGGCGTCGGCGTCGTGCGCCAGGCGATGGGCGACGACGGGCACGCCGGCGCGCTCCAGCAGCGCCAGCGCCTCGGGTTCGCTCAGCGTGCCGGATGGCAGGTGGATGGTGGCGCCCGATGCGGCGGCCGGCAGGGGTGCCGCCGCCTCGCCGGGCTGCGGCAGGCGCACGAGCTTGGCGATGGTGCGGATGCCCTCGGACGGATCGGCGAACACCAGGCAGCGCATCGACTCGATCTCGGCGCGCCGCTCGGGTGAGAGCAGGGTGCTGATGGCCAGCAGCGTGTCCGGGTAGGCGGCGCGCAGCGAGGCGACCAGCTCGCGCAGCACGGGCCAGAAGGCGTCCGACGCGCCGGCGGCGGCCAGGAAGCCCATCCACGACGCGAAGCGGCCGTCGTCCAGCATCAGGCGCGCGCTGCGCTCCATCAGGCTCAGATCGTTGGTCACCTGGCCGGTGATGTCCACCGGGTTGCGCGGCGCGGCGAAGGGCACCCACTCGCGCAGCGTGGCCTGCGCGGTGTCGCTCAGCGGCGGCACGTCCAGCCCCTCGACCGCCGCGTCGTCGGCCATCAGCGCGCCGACGCCGCCCGAGAGCGTGAACAGGCCGATCGAGCGACCTTGCGGTCGCCCGGCCACGGCGGCGCTGTGGGCCAGGTTGAAGAATTCCGTGAGGCTGTGCGCGCGCAGCACGCCGTAGCGGCGGAACACGGCGTCGTACACGGCATCGTCGCCGGCCAGCGCCGCGGTGTGCGAGGCGGCGGCCTGCGCGCCGAGGTCGGTGCTGCCGATCTTGACCATCACCACCGGCTTGCCGCGCGCCTGCGCCAGCGCGAGCGCGGCGCGCAGGCGCTCGCCGTCGCGGCAGCCTTCCATGTAGGCCATGATGACGTCGGTGCCCTCGTCCTGCGCCAGCCAGGCCAGGCAGTCGGCCAGCTGCACGTCGGCCTCGTTGCCGGTGGTGGCCCACAGCGACAGGCCGACGCCGCGCTCGCGCGCCATGGCATAGGCGTACGCGCCGAAGGCGCCCGACTGGCTCACCAGCCCGATGCGCCCCGGCGCCACGCGGCCCACGCCCGGCGCGGGCGAGAAGGTGGCGTAGACGTTGCGGCGCAGGTTCATCAGGCCCAGGCAGTTCGGGCCGATCAGCCGCACGCCGGCCGAGCGCGCGCGCGCCGCCAGCCGCGCCTGCGCCGCCGCGCCCTCGGCGCCCGTCTCGGCGAAGCCGGAGGAGAACAGCACCACGCCCTTCACGCCGGCCGCGATGGCGTCCTCCAGCGCGTCGCCCACCAGCGCCGCGGGCACGGCGAGGATGGCCAGGTCGACCGGCTCGCCGATGACGCGCAGGCTGGCGTGCGCGGGCAGCCCCTGGACCTGCGCGGCCCTGGGGTTGACCGCGTACAGCGCGCCCTCGTAGCCGAAGCGGCGCGCGTAGTCGATCGGGATGCCGCCGATCTTCTGCGGGCTGGACGACGCGCCCACCACCGCGATGGCGCGCGGCGAGAACAGGGCGGACAGCGAGTCGGTCTCGAAGAGGGGTGGATTCATGGCGCGTCGGGGGGAGCGTGGTCAGAAGGTGTGGCGGATGCCGGCGGCGATGACGCGCACGTCGTTGCCGCTGTTGGCGTCCACCCGCACGCCGGCCAGCGACACGGAGGACCTGCCGCGGTTCTCCAGGCGCAGCAGGCGACCGTACACGGCCGTGCGCTTGCTCAGGTAGTGGTCGTAGCCCAGCGTCCAGGCCAGTTGCGCACGGTCGGTGCCGCGGACCTTGCGCTGCACGATCTCGAACAGCACGTTGGAGGCGGGCGTGATCGTGTACTGCGCGCCCAGGCTGGCCGCGCGCGAGCGCGGCACGCCGGGCAGGTCGGTGGAGGCGGTCGAGTACGTCCCGTACACCCGCAGGTTGGAGAACTCGTAGGAACCGCTGACGGCCTGGTGCGTGGTGGTGGAGGGCGAGGCCACCGGCGCCGCGGCCGAGCCCGAGCGCGCCTTCTGGATCGCGTAGGAGACGTAGTAGGGCTTGCGCGCCCAGCCCACGGAGGCGCCGTACAGGTCGCCGCTGCGGCGGCTGGGCTCGCTCGCCTCGCTGGGCGCGTAGGCGATGTCGGCGAAGAACTCGCTCCTGGCCGGCGTGCGGTAGCGGATCATGTTGCTCGCGCGCGCCGCCAGCGGCAGGGCGCCGGGCTGGGCATCGTTGGAGAAGACCGCGACGAGCGGCGAGAACACCGAGTTCACGCCGTACGGGTCGCCGCGGAACAGCGTGAAGAACAGCGGCGTGTACATCCGCCCCGCGTCGATCTGGCCCCAGGGGCCCGTCAGGCCGACGTAGGACTGGCGGGTGAACGAGATCGCCGGGCCCGGCAGGTTGCCCTCGCCGGTGTCGGGCGAGAAGCCGCCTTCGAGCATGAAGTGCGCCTCCAGGCCGCCGCCCAGGTCCTCGCTGCCGCGAAAGCCGATGCGCGAGGCGGCGTTGCCGCCGTCCGACAGCTTCGTCCAGGACGTGCTGCCCGAGCGGGCGTGTGCCACGAACAGGTCCACCGTGCCGAAGATGGTCACGTTGCTCTGCGCGCAGGCAAGGGAAGAGGCCGCGAGCGCGCAGGCTGCGGCGAAGGCCGATCTCATGGGTGTGTCTCCTTGGCGGCATGCGCGGGCTGCGCTGCCTGGTGTGGTGCTTGTTGAGCGGGCCCTCGTACGATAGAAACGAGGGCGTCCGGAATCTGTCAATGCGCCGACAGATCCGGCCACGACCCGCCCGCCGGCCTCCGCACCCCTTCTTCCCCATGCCCTCGCGCAAGCGCCCCGTCCGTGCAGCCGGCGACGACGCGCTGATGGCGCGCGCACTGCAATGGAACGAGCTGTTCTCGCACTGGCCGGACGCGCAGCGCGAGGAGCTGCTCAAGTCGGCGCGGATGGAGCGGTACCGGCGGCGCACGCAGGTGCTCTCGCACGACCGCCACCGGCGCGAGCTGCTGGTGGTGGTGTCGGGCTGCCTGGAGATCAGCAGCGTGAGCGACCTCGGGCGCAAGTACGTCAACGCCCTGCTGGGGCCCGGGCAGGTGGCGCCGGTGGTGCGCCTGCTGGAGGACGTGCCGCTGGCCTACGACTACCACGCCCACGAGGACTCCGTCATCATCCACCTGCCCAGCGACGCGGTGATCGCCGTGCTGGACGCCATGCCCATCCTCTGGCGCGACGTCGCGCGGCTGGGCCTGCGGCGCCAGCGGATGAGCGTGGCGATGCTGCAGGCGCAGACGCTCGGGTCGATCCGCCGCCGCGTGGCCGCCACCCTGGCGGGCCTGGTGGAGATCTACGGCCTGCAGCAGCAGGAAGGCGTGGACCTGCGCGTGCGCCTGTCGCAGCACGACCTGGCCGCGATGCTCGGCCTGTCGCGCCAGACGATCAACAAGGAGCTGGGCGCGCTGGTGGACGAGGGGCTCATCGAGCTGAGCTACAAGCGCATGGTGGTGCGCGACCCGGCCGCGCTGCGCCGCATCGGCGCCGAAGGCTAGGGCCGCCGGCGCCAGCAGCGCCGGCTCTGGGCAGAAGAGCCGGCCGCCGGCCGATGGGCCTCAGGCCGGGTCCAGCCGCAGCACCCGGCCGCCGCCGGTGACGGTGCACACGGCCTGGGCGCGGTCGTGGCCGCTGGTGATCTGCACTTCGTAGCCGCCCTGGCGGACGGGGCGCGAGCCGCCCAGCACGATGGTCTGCCAGGGCCGGCCGAAGGCCTTGGCGCCGGCGCCGATGCAGGCCATGTTGGCCTCGGCCGGCGCGGCGCCGCGCTGGCCCGGCACCACGGCGGCGGCCATCGGCGAGGCGCCGAAGCCGCTGCCGGCGTCGCAGGCCGCGAGCAGGCCGGCGGCCAGCGCGGGAAGCAGGCGTCGCAGCGTCATGGCGGCACGATGCCATCGGCGCCGCGCGGCGCGTGTTCGTGACAACCCTGGCGCGTGACTTGCACGCCACACATCCCTTGCGCAGGGCCGCGCGGCGCGGCTGTGCGGTGCGGACTTCAGTACTGCTCCGGCACGTACATGTCGGCCGGCACCGGGTGGCGGGCGTAGTCGGGCCGGCGTTCGCGCTCGGGCAGCACGATGGCGGGGCGCTCGACCTCGCTGTAGTCGAACTGCGCCAGCAGGTGCGCGATGCAGTTCAGGCGCGCCTTCTTCTTGTCCACGGCCTGCACGATCCACCACGGCGCCTCGGGGATGTGGGTGCGCTCCAGCATCGTCTCCTTGGCGGCGGTGTAGTCCTCCCAGCGGCGGCGGCTTTCCAGGTCCATCGGGCTGAGCTTCCACTGCTTGAGCGGATCGTGGATGCGGCCGAGGAAGCGCAGGTGCTGCTCCTCGTCGGTGATCGAGAACCAGTACTTGATGAGCTTGATGCCCGAGCGCACCAGCATGCGTTCGAACTCCGGCACGGAGCGGAAGAACTCCTCCACCTCGTCCTCGGTGCAGAAGCCCATCACCCGTTCGACGCCGGCGCGGTTGTACCAGCTTCGGTCGAAGATCACGATCTCGCCGCCGGCCGGCAGGTGCGCCGCGTAGCGCTGGAAGTACCACTGCGTGCGCTCGCGGTCGTTCGGCGCGGGCAGGGCGACCACCCGGCAGTGGCGCGGGTTCAGGCGCTGCGTCACGCGCTTGATGGCGCCGCCCTTGCCGGCAGCATCGCGGCCCTCGAAGATGATCACGACCTTCTGCTTCGTCTGCGCCACCCAGTCCTGCAGCTTGACCAGCTCGCGCTGCAGCGCGAACAGGCTGCGAAAGTAGTGCAGCCGCTCGCTGGCGGACCGGCCCTCCTGCGGCCGGCCCTCGAGCGCGGCCAGCGCCTCGTCGGGCGTGCGGTCCTCGATTTCCAGCTCCAGTTCCTCGTCGTAGCCGTCGATCAGGTCGCGGCGGATGCGCTCGACCAGCTCGTCCTGGCCGCTGAATGCGTTCATGGTGACTCCGGGTACATGTTCCCGGATCATCGCCGCCGCGCATGACACCGCGGTGACGCCATGCGCGCGGATGGCTGTCAGCCGGCGCCGTATGCTGCGGGCCATGTCCACGCCCTTCGACGCCCTGACCGACTTCGCGCTGCGCCACCCGCGCCTGGTGGTGCTCACCGGTGCGGGGGTGAGCACCGAGTCCGGCATCCCCGACTACCGCGACGCCAACGGCGACTGGAAGCGCAGCCCGCCGGTGGACTTCCGGGCCTTCATGGGCAGCGAGGCGGTGCGGCGGCGCTACTGGGCGCGCAGCCTGGTCGGCTGGCGGGTGATGGGGCGGGCGCACCCCGGCGCGGCCCACCGGGCGCTGGCGCAGCTCGAACAGGCCGGCCGCGTCGCGCTGGTGCTGACGCAGAACGTGGACGGCCTGCACCACGCCGCCGGCAGCCGCCGCGTGCTGGACCTGCACGGCCGCATCGACACGGTGCGCTGCATGGCCTGCGAGGCGCGCCTGCCGCGCGCCGTGCTGCAGGACGAACTGCTCGCCCTCAACCCCGACTGGGCGGCGCTGGAGGCCGGCATCGCGCCCGACGGCGACGCGGACCTGGAAGGGCACGCGTTCGACGCCTTCCGCGTGCCGGCCTGCGCCGCGTGCGGCGGCCTGCTCAAGCCGGACGTGGTGTTCTTCGGCGAGAGCGTGCCGCGCGAACGCGTCGAGGCCGGCATGGCGGCGGTCCGCGGCTGCGACGCGGTGCTGGTGGCCGGCTCCTCCCTGATGGTGTATTCGGGCTTTCGCTTCGTGCAGGCCGCGGCGGCCGCGGGCCGGCCGGTGGCCGCCGTCAACCTGGGGCGCACGCGGGCCGACGACCTGCTGGCGCTGAAGCTGCAGGCGCCCTGCGGCGAGGCGCTGGAAGCGCTGGCGCGGGCCGTGCAGGGCACCGTGCCCGCCGCCGCCTGAACCCTGCGCGCCGCTCAGGCCCGGCCGGCAGGCGCCACGGCGCGCAGCGCCTGCTCCACCTCCTGCCGGAAGGCCAGCGCCAGGCCGGACTGCGGCTCGTGGGCATGCCGCACGACGAAGACGCGGTGGGAGGGGCTCGCGCGCAGGGGGCGGCAGGCCAGCCGGTCGCTGTTCCAGGCGCGCGCGGTGAGCTCGTCCACGACCGCGACGCCGGCGCCGCAGGCCGCGAGCGCGCAGGCCACCTGGCCCGAGCGGACCTCGATCCGGGCGTTGCGGGACAGCTCGTCGTGCTGCGCGATCAGCCTGCCCTGGGGCGTGTCCGGGCTGAAGGCGATCAGGCGCTCGTCCTTCAACTGCCGCAGCGAGATGCTGCGCCGCGCGGCCAGCGGGTGGTCGGGCCTGAACACGCAGGCCAGCGCCCAGCGCCCGACGACCTGTCCCGTCAGCAGCGGGTGGTCGATCGGCAGGGTGGACACCGCCACGTCCGCCTCGTGGCGGGTGAGCTGGCCCACCATCTCGCGCACCAGTTGCGTCTCCATGTAGATGCGCGCCGTCGGGAAGCGCAGCGCCAGTTGCGAGACGGCGCGCGGCACGACCTCCAGCGCCGTGCTGGGGCTGGCGAGCACGCGCAGCGCGAGGCCGCTGCCCGCCTTGAGATCGTGCGCCCGCTGCTCGATGCGCTGCACGCCCTGGTAGACGCGCTCGACCTCGGCATGCAGCGCCCGTGCCTCGGGCGTGGGGCGCAGCCTGCCGTGGCTGCGCTCGAACAGCGTCAGCCCCAGCTGCAGCTCGATGTGCCCGAGCATGCGGCTGACGCCCGGCTGCGACACGTGCAGCAGGCGCGCGGCGTCGGTGACGGAGCCCGCCTGCATGACGGCGCGGAACACCTCGATCTGCCTCAGGTTCATGGGGCCGGCCCTCCGGTGATGGATAACGCGATGTTATGGGATGGCTGAATCTTGGTATTTGATGCTATGGGATTCGGGAGGGATCATCCGGAATTGACCGACACCAGGAGACACACGAGGTGATGAACTCTTCCGCTCTTTCCCGCCGGGCCGTGCTGGCCGGGCTGGCGGCCGCCGCGTTCGCGCGCCGCGCCGCCGCGGCTGCGCCGTGGCCGTCCCGCTCCGTGCGCATCATCGTGCCCTTCGCGCCCGGCGGCGGGGCCGACTCCTCCGCCCGCGTCCTGGCCGACCTGTTCGCGCCCGGGCTGGGGCAGGGCGTGATCGTGGAGAACAAGCCGGGCGCGGGCAGCGTCATCGGCGTCACCGCCGCGGCGCAGGCGCGCGACGGCCACACGCTGCTGATGGCCAGCAACAGCATGCTCATCAACGCGTCTCTGAACCCGCAGGCCGGCTACGACCCGGCGCGCGACTTCGACGCCATCGGCATGGTCTCGGCGCAGCCGCTGGTGCTGGTGGTGCCTGCCGGCTCCGAGGCCAAGTCGCTCAAGGACCTGATCGCGCTGGCGAAGCGCAAGCCGGGCATGGCGGCGGGCAACAGCGGCAACGGCTCGCTGGCGCACCTGACCTCCGAGATCTTCGCCGGGCAGGCCGGCGTGCAGATCACGCCGGTGGCCTACAAGGGCGAGAGCGCGCTGCTGCCGGAGATGATCAGCGGCCTGGTGGACTTCGGCTTCCTCAACCTGCCCAGCGTGGCGCCGCACATCCAGTCCGGCCGCCTGCGCGCGCTGGCCGTGTCCTCGCCGCAGCCGGCGGCGGAGCTGCCGGGCGTGCCGACGCTGCGCTCGCTGGGCTATCCGGCGCTCGAGGTGCAGGGCTGGGCGGCCCTGCTGGCACCCAGGGACACGATTCCCGCGGACGGCCTGGCGAAGCTGGAGACCCTGCTCGGCCAGGCGCTGGCCTCCGACACGGTGAAGAGCCGCTTCGCCGCGCAGAACGTGGCGCCGTTCGTGATGAGCCGGCAGGCGACCGCGCGCTTCCTGCAGGACGAGACGGCCCGCTATGCGGCCGTGATCCGCGAGCGCGGTATCAAGGTGGGCTGATCGATGGCGCAGCCGATGCAGGCCGACGTGCTGGTGTGCGGCGGCGGGGTGGCCGGCGCGATGGCGGCCGTCGCGGCGGGCCGCCGCGGCGCGCGCGTGCTGCTGCTGGAGCGCTACGGTTTCCTCGGCGGCAACGCGACGGCCGGCGCGGTCGCGCAGTTCAACTCCTGGCAGACGGCCGGCGGGCGCCGGGTGGTGGCGGGGCTGGCGCAGGAGGTGGTCGAGCGGCTTCGCGCCTACGGCGCCGCCGCCGCGCACGAGGTCTTCGTCATGTCCACCGGGCACCGCATGGACCGCGTGGAATACGCCCCCGAGGTGCTCAAGCTGGTGCTGGACGACATGGCCACGGAGGCGGGCGTGCAACTGCTGCTGCATGCGAGCCTGCTGGACGTGGAGCGCGAAGGGCGCCGCATCGCGCGGGCGCGTGCGTTGACCAAGGGCGGCGTGGTGGAGATCCGGCCGCGCGTGGTGGTGGACGCCTCGGGCGACATGGACGCGATGCAGAAGGCGGGCGCGGCCTTCCTTCCCCTCGGGAACGACGAATCGCTGCAGCCGGCGACGATGATGTTCCGCTTCGGGCCGATCGACTTCGAGCGGCTGGACGCGCTGCCGCCTGCCGAACTGGCCGCGCTGGCGCGGCGCGGCTACGAGGCGGGCGCCCTGGCGCGCGCGGCGCTGCACGTGGCGCGCGATCCGTTCTCGCAGGACGGCTGGTTCAACATCAGCCGCCTGGCCGTCGACGCGACCGATGCGCTGGCCCTGGGGCGCGCCGAGGTCGAGGGCCGCCGCCAGGCCTGGCGCGCCGCGCAGTACCTGCGCGAGCAGGTGCCGGGCTGCGCTGCCGGGCGGCTGCTGGCCTTCGGCACGCAGGTGGGCGTGCGCGAGACGCGCCGGGTGCAGGGCGACCACGTGCTCACGGCCGGCGACCTGCTGGCACCCGCCGCGTTCGAGGACGCGATCGCCGCGGGCGCGTACCCGATCGACATCCATCCGGCCGCGGGGGGCGAGCTGGAATACGCGGCGCTGGGCGACGACCACGCCTACCAGATCCCCTACCGCAGCCTCTGCCCGGCGGGCCTGGACAACGCGCTGGTGGCCGGCCGGGGCATCTCGGCGACCCACCAGGCGCTGGCCGCCGTGCGGGTCATGACGATCTCCATGGCGGTGGGGCAGGCTGCGGGGACCGCCGCAGCGATGACAGCGGCCGGCGACAATGCCGTGCGCGGCGTGCAGGCGGGGGCGCTGCGCGCGGCCCTGCGCGAGACCGGCGCGATCCTGGCCTGAAACGAAACCACCCCCGTCTCTCCCGCGCTTCGGCACGGGCTGGAGTTGTACGGCCTGGGGCTCTACCGCCCCAGCGCCGCGCGCACCCGCTCCAGGTGGGCCGCCGCGGTGGCCCGGTCGTCGAATACCCCGATCGCCAGAGGGCGTGCCTGCTCCAGCCCGATTTCCACCGTGAAGGTGGAGGGGCCTTCGCTGCCGGGCTGCTCGCGCACCTGCAGGCCGCTGACCTCGCTGAAAGGGATGTGCAT
The DNA here is from genome assembly GCF_044462705.1 of Xenophilus sp. Taxonomy (NCBI): domain Bacteria; kingdom Pseudomonadati; phylum Pseudomonadota; class Betaproteobacteria; order Burkholderiales; family Comamonadaceae; genus Xenophilus; species Xenophilus sp. The sequence continues at coordinate 6,994 of NZ_JBIQNC010000046.1, read as the reverse complement.
CGCCGGCTGCAGGCGCCGGCGCAACGGGGCCGTGAGCGTGCGGACCATGCGGGCACGGGTGCGGTCGAACACGATGGATTGCTGCGGCGCGAGCAACGCGATATAGAGACAGAACAGCCCGAAGGTCCAGAAGGCCGCCAGCGCCAGCAGCGATGCGGCGATGCCGCCGACGCGGGTTGCATCGAGCGGCCCGCCCGCGCCGCGCAGCAGCACGATGAAGATGCCCGAGCCCAGCAGCGCGAGCGTGCCGGCGACGCCGAAGACCGTCCGCCAGCCCGCGCTGCGCTGCGTCTCGTCGTAGCGCAGGCCCTCGGCGGTGTCGGTGAAGGCGAAGCCCATGCGTGCGTCCTACCGGCCCTGCATCCAGTCCGTGGCCGCAGGCCGGCCTGCCAGGTGCAGGGCGGCGGTGGCCGGCGGCGTCTCGGCCAGCAGTTGCCCGCGGCGGAACACCTTCAGCCGCGCGGCGCGCAGGCGGATCGCCTCCACCGGGTCGCGCGCCTGCAGCAGCACGAAGCTCGCATCGCAGCCGGGCGCGAGGCCGTAGCCCTGCAGGTGCATCAGCTTCGCGGCGTTCGTTGTCACGGCCTCGAAGCACTGCCGGATGCCGGCCTGGCTGGTCATCTGCGCGACGTGCACGCCCATGTGCGCCACTTCCAGCATGTCGCCCGAGCCGAGGCCGTACCACGGGTCCATCACGCAGTCGTGGCCGAAGGCGACGTTCACGCCGCTGTCCATCAGCTCGGGCACGCGCGTCATGCCGCGCCGCTTCGGGTAGCTGTCGTGGCGGCCCTGCAGCGTGATGTTGATGAGCGGGTTGGCGATCACCGACACGCCGCTCTCGGCGATCAGCGGCAGCAGCTTGCTCGCGTAGTAGTTGTCCATGCTGTGCATGGAGGTGCAGTGCGAGCCGGTGACGCGGCCTTGCAAGCCCAGCCGCTGCGCCTCGAAGGCCAGCGTCTCGATGTGGCGCGACAGCGGGTCGTCCGACTCGTCGCAGTGCATGTCCACCGGCAGGCCGCGCCCCGCCGCGATCTCGCACAGGATGCGCACGCTCTCGGCGCCCTCGGCCATGGTGCGCTCGAAGTGCGGGATGCCGCCGACCACGTGCACGCCCTTGTCCAGCGCGCGCTTGAGGTTCTCCACGCCCCCGGGCGCGCGCAGCACGCCGTCCTGCGGGAAGGCGACGAGCTGCAGGTCGAGGTACGGCGCGACGCGGCGCTGGACCTCGAGCAGCGCGTCGACGGCCAGCAGGCGCGGGTCGCTGGTGTCCACGTGCGAGCGGATGGCCAGCAGGCCTTTGGCCACCGCCCAGTCGCAGTACGCCAGGGCCCGCTCGATCAGCGCCTCGGCCGTCAGCAGCGGCTTGAGTTCGCCCCACAGCGCGATGCCTTCGAGCAGCGTGCCGCTGCGGTTGACGCGCGGCAGGCCGTGGCTGAGCGTTGCGTCCATGTGGAAGTGCGGGTCGCAGAACGGGGGCGACACGAGCAGGCCCTGTGCGTCCAGCGTCTGGTGCGCGGGCGCCGAAGAGCCTTCGGCGACGTCGACGATGCGGCCGTCCTGCACGGCGATGGACATGTCCGTGCGCCCGTCGGGCAGGGTGGCGCGGGTGACGAGCAGATCGAGCATGGCGCGATGCGGCCGGGCGTCCCGTCAGGCCAGCGCCGCGCGCAGCCGCTCGGCGTAGCCCTGCAGCACCTCGGCCGGCGGCTCCTTGCGCGGCCAGCTCAGCGCGATGCCGTCGCCGGCATGGCGCGGCACCACGTGCATGTGGAAGTGGAAGACCGTCTGGTCGCCCTCGCGGCCGTTGGCCTGCAGCAGGGTCAGGCCGGGCGGATCGAACACCGCCTGCACCGCGCGCGCGATGCGCTGCGCCGTCTGCATCACGGCGGCGGCCTCCTCGGGTGTGATGTCCAGCAGCGTGGCGCCGTGGCGGCGCGTGGCCACCAGCACATGGCCGGGGTTGACCTGGCCGATGTCCATGAAGGCCACGGTCAGCGCGTCCTCGTGGACCTTGGCGGCGGGGATCTGCCCTGCGACCAGGCGGCAGAAGATGCATTGGCCGGGCGGCGAGGTGTCGACGAACATGGGCATGGCGGCGCTCTCCTGGCGGTGATGGTAGTGCGGACCGGGCCCAATCCGCACTTAAAGCGTGCGGAATGGGCCCGTGGCTAGGATCGCGCGCTTTGTCCAAGGCAAGGAGGTGCCGCGATGGCCCTGGCGATGGCCCCGCGCCCGTGGTGGGCGGGGTGGGGCATGACGGAACTGCGCATCGACGTCGGCCGCGGCGAGGAGCGCATCGACCGCGAACTGGAGGTGCTGCATCGGCGGCTCAAGCGCCCGGGCGATGCGCTGCACGGCATCGCCAGCGTGCCGATGGACGACCCGCGCTTCGTGATCCATCACCGCGAGGCGGATGGCGAGTTCTACCTGTACGTGGAGGACGTGCGGCGCGGGCGGCTGGCCGGCACCACCGTGTTCAACCGCCTGATCGAGCTGGACCGGCGCGCCGACCGCTACCTGCGCGCGCCGCACTCGCAGTACGCCCCGGCCTACCGGCGCCGCGGCCTGGCCACGGCGATCTACCGCTGGGGGCTGGAGGCGGGGCTGTGCCTGATCACCGGCGCGCGCCAGTCGCCGGCGGCGCATGCGCTGTGGGGCAGGCTGGCGCGGCACTACCCGCTGCACCACGTCGACCTGCGCGACAAGCGCCTCGCCTGGCTGGGCACGCAGGTGTCGCCCGAGACGCTGGGCGCGCTGCACACCCGCATGCTGCTGCTGGGGCGCGGGTGGACGCTGCAGGCGCTGGCAGACGCCACCGGCATGCGGCTGCCCGATTGAGTGCCCCCAGGGCCGGGCTGCGCCCAGCCCGCCCCCCGCGGGGGGCAAGAAAACTTGGGGCGGCCCGGCGTTTTCTTGAGAGCCGCGGCCCGCGCCTGCGCTACTTGGTGCCGAAGATCCGGTCGCCCGCGTCGCCCAGGCCGGGCAGGATGTAGCCGTGGTCGTTGAGCTGCCGGTCGATGGCGGCGGTGTAGATCGGCACGTCGGGGTGCGCGTCCTGCATCGTCCGGATGCCCTCGGGGCAGGTGAGCAGGCACACGAACTTGATGGACTTCGGGCTCAGCTCCTTGAGCCGCTCCACCGCGGCGGCGGCCGAGTTGCCGGTGGCCAGCATCGGGTCGACCACCACCACGTCGCGCTCGTGCATGTCGCCGGGCATCTTGAAGTAGTACTCCACGGCCGTCAGCGTCTTCGGGTCGCGGTACAGGCCGATGTGGCCCACGCGCGCGCCCGGCACCACACTGAGCATGCCGTCGAGGATGCCGGTGCCCGCGCGCAGGATGGAGACGAACACCAGCTTCTTGCCGTCGATGACCTTGCCGGTGGTGGTCTCCAGCGGCGTCTCGATCTCGATCTCCTGCATCGGCACGTCGCGCGTGACCTCGTAGGCCATCAGGGTGGACAGCTCGTTGAGCAGCCGCCGGAAGCTGTTGGTGGAGGCGTCCTTGCGGCGCATCAGCGTCAGCTTGTGCTGCACGAGGGGGTGGTCGATGAGGTGGACGTTGCGCATGGTTCTTGTATTCAACAGACAACTGGAAAAAACAGATGGCCGCGGAGCGGGCCGTTCGGGAACACGCGCGGAACCGGCTTTGCCGGGCCGCTGCGTGTGCCCCCTGAAGGGGGTTGGCGAAGCGACACGAAGTGCGCGAAGACTGGGGGTGACATCAGAACACCGTCCCGTCGCTGGCGATCCGCAGGGGCGGGGCGCCGCCGCGCAGGCGCTGGGCCAGGGCGCGGCCCGCGGCCCAGGTGCCGCCTTCGAGCACGCAGGCCAGCGGCATGTCGGCCTCGTCGCGCCGCAGGTTCTTGCGCACCAGCGGCGCCAGTTCGTCCAGCAGCGCCACGGTCAGCGCGCGCCATTCGACGATGAACTCGTCGCTCACCTTCCAGGTGCGCTCCAGCAGGGCCGGGTCGCAGGGCGCGAGCACGCCGGTGTCGAGCAGCAGGCCGCCGTTGCGGTACTCGGGCAGGGCCGTGAGCCTGCCGACGCCCAGCACCTGCACGCCGGCCCACTCGAAAGGCTCGATCAGCGAGTAGGTGAGCCACTGCGAGAGCTTGTGGAAGGGCATCCAGCCGTTGGTCAGGCCCGGGCCCCGCACCGCGCTGTGGCGCCAGCAGTCGCCCAGCGCCAGCGCCGGGTCGCCGGGGCCGGGCAGCAGGTCGCTGCCGTCGGCCGCGATGCTGTCGACCCGGTTGCCGGAGGGCCAGATCGACGAGAGCGAGGCCAGCACCTGCGCCAGGATGTCGTCGGCCTGGATGTCGGCGGTGGGGGGAATGGCCGCGCCCTCGGGGGCGACCAGCATGTCGAACAGCCCGCCGGGCCGCTGCACCTCGGTGCCGAACACCTCCGGCTGCTCGGCCATCACCTCGCCCAGCCGCCGCAGCAGCGTGACGCGGCCGGCCAGGCCGACCAGCGGATTGGCGTCGTGCACCTGGAAGGCCTCGCCCAGCCGGTCGCCGACCAGGGCCTTCAGGCCGGCGGCGTCCGCCTGCAGCGGCCGGTCGGGGTCGGACGAGAACAGCCCGCCGGTGAAGGCGTGGAAGCTGGCGACGGCCAGGCCCTCGGAGCGCGTGAGGCGCTGCCCGCTGGCGCTCTCGGTGTAGTGCCAGTCGGGGCCGGCCCCGGCGTCGAGCAGCACGCTCACCACCACCAGGTCGATGTGCGCCTTGACCCGCTCGCGGGGCGCGGCGCCTTCGAGCAGGCGGTTGAGCTCGGCCACGCGGTCGACGCCGCCGGCCTCGAAGTGGCGCCACCGGCTGTGGTAGGGGATGGGGCCCCAGGCATAGCGGTTGTGCGTGGTCTCGGCCACCTCGCGCGCCGCGTCTTCCAGCCGGTCGTGACCGCCGACGGTGAACCACTGCGACTCGCCGCGGCGTGCGCGGGCGAGCAGCGCCGCCGCGCGGCTGCGGATGGCATCGGTGGTGCGCAGGTAGTCGGCCGCCGCCACGGGGTTGTCGGCGTCGGGCACGAACTCCAGCGCCGGATCGACCTGGCCGTCCGCGCCGGCGCCGCGCACGGCCGCGTTGCGGGTGGGTTGGTCGGGGTCGAGCCCGTAGTTGTCCTTGGTCATTCGTTCAGCCCCCGGCCCTTGGCCTTGCGCAGTTCCTCGGCATCGGGCACCGCGCCGGGCGTGAAGTAGCCCGCGGCCATCTTGGCGTCGATCTCCACCCGCGCGTCGGCGGGGATCAGCTCGTCGGGGATGTTGATGCGCTCGCCCACCTCGATGCCGGCGCCGGTGATGGCGTCGTACTTCATGTTGCTCATCGAGACGAGGCGGTGGATCTTCCGGATGCCCAGCCAGTGGAAGACGTCGGGCATCAGCTCCTGGAAGCGCATGTCCTGCACGCCGGCCACGCATTCGGTGCGCGCGAAGTACTGGTCGGCCGTGTCGCCGCCGAGCTGGCGCTTGCGCGCGTTGTAGACGAGGAACTTCGTCACCTCGCCCAGCGCCCGGCCTTCCTTGCGCGAGTAGGCGACCAGGCCGACGCCGCCGCGCTGCGCGCCGGCGATGCATTCCTCGATGGCGTGCGTGAGGTAGGGGCGGCAGGTGCAGATGTCGGAGCCGAAGACGTCGGAGCCGTTGCACTCGTCGTGGATGCGGGCGGTGAGTTCCACCGACGGGTCGGCCAGGTCGCACGGCCGGCCGAAGATGTAGAGCGTCTGCCCGCCGATGGGCGGCAGGAACACCTCCAGGTCGGAGCGCGTGACCAGCTCCGGGTACATGCCGCCGGTTTCCTCGAACAGGACGCGGCGCAGGTCGGTCTCGGAGCAGCCGAAGCGCTGCGCCACGCCGGGCAGCCACCACACGGGCTCCACCGCCACCTTGGTGACGACCGCGGCGCCGCCGGGCGTGAGGAACTTGCCGTCGGCCTTCAGGCGGCCCTTGTGCAGTGCGTCGATCACCTCGGGCAGGATCACGTGCGCCTTGGTCACGGCGATGGTCGGGCGGATGTCGTAGCCGGCGGCCAGCTCGGCCGCGAAGACCTCGGACACCACGGCGCCCCACGGGTCGAGCGAGACGATCCGGCCCGGTTCGCTCCATTGCGGGTAGGGGCCGATGACGTCCGTGGGCGCGGTGTTGGTCAGGTCGGCCTTGTGCTCGCGCTTGAGGGCGCCGGCCGCCACCGCCAGCGCGCGGTACACGCTGTAGCTGCCGCTGTGCGTGCCGATCACGTTGCGGTGCGCGCGCCGGGTGGTGGTGCCGACGATGGGCCCGCGCTCGGCGGCGGTGGGTGCACCCCAGCGCAGGGGGAGGGCGCCCAGCCCGCTGCTGTGCGATGTCAGGCGGATGTGGCGCGAGGGGCTGGAGATCGGGTCGGAAGACGCGGGGAGGACGGGTGTGACAGGGGAGGTGGATGCGCTCGTTGTGCTGTCGACGGACATGGCAGGCCCTCAAAAAATGCAATGTAGCGAGCACCGTGCCAGCTTGCAAGGAAGGCGGGGCCTGCCCGCCCGCGCGTCAGGGAATGCGCCAGAGCCGGTCGAGCGACAGCCGCCCGCCGCCGCGCCCGGCGAGGTACAGCAGCAGGCCGGCCCACGACAGGTGCGTGGGCCACGCGTCCGGATAGACGAAGACCTGGATCACCAGCGTCATGCCCAGCAGCGCGAGCGCGGACAGGCGCGTGAACAGGCCGAGCACCAGCAGCAGCGGGAAGAGGTGCTCGGCGTAGGCCGCCAGGTGGGCGGCGATCTCCGGCGGCACCAGCGGCAGCCGGTACTCGCTGCGGAACAGCTCCATGGCACTGTCGCTGACGTGCAGCCAGCCGTCGACCTTGGTGCGGCCGGAGCGCCAGAAGATGGCGGCGATGGCGACGCGGTCGACCAGCGCGAGCAAGTCGTGCGGGAGCAGGGCGCCGAGGCGGGCGGTCAGATGGCCCCAGGGGCCGGCGGGGGCGGTGTGGGCGGCGTTCGTCATGGCGTGGCGTGCGGGTTGGG